>CAZXVN010000022.1:0-34265 GCA_964643945.1 uncultured Lentisphaeraceae bacterium
TCTTATTCAACTCTTTTTTCCTACCTCTCGTTCTTTTTTTTTTCGTTAATCACCCCCCCCCCCCCGCGACCCACACGGCTCTGAACACTCTTTCCCTACACGACGCTCTTCCGATCTGCAACATCGCAACCGAGATCCCGGTGTGGGACCCCGACACCTGCATCCAGTGCACGCAGTGTTCGCTGGTCTGCCCTCACGCCTCGATCCGCGGCAAGGTTTATGATCCCGCCTGCCTCAAAGACGCGCCAGCGACGTTCAAGTCAATGGATGCCAAGGGCGTTCTCGGAAAGGCCTTCCCCGGCCTTAAGTACACCATCCAGGTCGCGCCGGAAGATTGCACGGGGTGCGGGCTGTGCGTCCAGCGTTGCCCGGCCAAGAACAAGGTTGACGCCGCGAAGAAAGCCATCAACATGGCCAACCAGCTCCCGCTGCGCGCCAGCGAAGCGGCAAACTGGCACTTCTTCCTCGGCCTGCCTGAAGCGGATGTCAGCAAGCTCAATCCCGCCACCATCCAGGGCAGCCAGCTCAAGCGCCCGCTCTTCGAGTTCTCCGGTGCCTGCGCCGGTTGCGGCGAGACGCCCTACATCAAGCTGCTCACGCAGCTCGTCGGCGACCGCCTGCTGATCGCAAACGCCACCGGCTGCTCGTCGATCTACGGCGGCAACCTGCCCACCACGCCCTACT
This sequence comes from uncultured Lentisphaeraceae bacterium, assembly GCA_964643945.1. GTDB lineage: Bacteria > Verrucomicrobiota > Kiritimatiellia > RFP12 > UBA1067 > JAHFSX01. Next base: position 685 of record CAZXVN010000022.1, read on the forward strand.
GCACGCGTGCGGACGGCCGGGGTCCGGCATGGGCGAACTCGCTCTTCGAGGACAACGCCGAGTTCGGGCTCGGCATGCGCCTGACAGCCGACAAGCTCAACGTTTACGCGCTTGAGCTGATCGGCCAACTGCTGGCTTCGGAGAAGGCTCCTGCAGCACTCAAGGCTGTGGCCCAGAAGATTAAAGAGGCCGATCAGAAGACGCCTGAAGGCGTCGAGGCGATGCGCGGCCTGATCGCCGAATTGAAGCAGCAGATCGGCGCCTGCGGCTGTGGCGGCCCCATCGGCAAGAACCTGCTCGCCGTCGCGGATTATCTGATCCGCAAGTCCGTGTGGGTGATCGGCGGCGACGGCTGGGCGTACGACATCGGGTACGGCGGCCTTGACCACGTGCTTGCCACGGGCCGGAACGTCAAGCTGCTGGTGCTCGACACCGAAGTCTACTCCAACACCGGCGGGCAGGCTTCCAAGTCCACGCCGCTCGGCGCGGTCGCAAAGTTCGCGTCCTCTGGCAAGGCGCAGATGAAAAAGAACCTCGGCATGATGTTGATGACCTACAAGAATATCTACGTCGCGCAGGTCAGTCTCGGCGCCAACCCGGCCGCCACGGTCAAGGCCTTCGCCGAAGCCGAAGCCTACGACGGGCCGGCGATCATCATCGCCTACTCGCACTGCATCGCACAGGGTTTTGACATGGTTGACGGGCTGGATCACCAGAAGATCGCCGTCGAGACCGGCCACTTCCCGCTGTACCGCTACAACCCGGCACTTTCCGCGCAAGGCAAGAACGCGTTACAGCTCGACAGCAAGGCGCCCACGCAGTCGTTCGCTGAAACCGCGCTCAAGGAGAACCGTTTCAAGCAGCTCCTCACGCTCAACCCGAACGCCGACGCGATGCTTAAGCAGGCCGAGAAACAGTTCGGAGAAAATTTCGAAATGCTTCAGGCGCTGGCCGGAATGCCGAAGTCGTAAGCGTCTCTCGCCATCCAGAAACGGCGTTCCGGCTCGTTCCGAAGCGCCCGCCGCCTGCGGAGCGGGAACAAACGAGAGAGTAACTTTTTGAACGATTACGATTAGGATTACGATTACGAAGGTTGCCGATCCCTCTTAATCGTAATCGTGTTCTTAATCGTAATCCGCATGAACCTTACGCACACACGTCCAGAGTATAAGCACGTCATCCCGGTCACAGACCCGACCGTGCCCTTGCCGCTCGACACACTGTTCGACCCCGCACGCCCCTTGGAGATCGAGATCGGCTGCGGCAAAGGCCGTTTTCTCTCTGCCCGCGCCGGCAAACACCCGGAGACGCAATACCTCGGCATCGAGCGCCTGAAAGACCGCGTCCGCAAGCTCGACAAGAAGGCCGCCCGCCTGCATCTGGACAACCTCCGCATCCTGCGCCTGGAGGCGTTCTACACCTTTTACTACCTGCTGCCGCCGCACCGCGCACGCACGGTCTACGTCTTCTTCCCTGACCCCTGGCCCAAGCGCCGACACGAAACCCGGCGCCTCTTTTCTCCGCTTTTTCGCGATCTGTTGTGGGCACGCCTGGAGATCGGCGGCGTGATTCAGGTGGCCACCGATCATCCCGACTATTTCGCAGAGATCCGCGCCGGCTTCATGGCTGACCCGCGCTTCCGCGAGATCCCGGCCATGGAGCGTGCCCTTGAGGAGCAGACCGAGTTTGAGCACATCTTCCGCAGTCAAGGCCTGGCCATCGGCCAGTGCGCCTATCAGACCCTTCCGGCCGAGGAGCAAACGTTCGCCCCGCTAGAAATCGACCCGGAGATGGAGCCGCGTTGCGACAGAGATGGGGATGAAGAAGAAATTGAACCGCAGATTGACGAACACTGAACCGCAGAACATCGAAGTTAAGAAAGGCTCCAGGCCAAAGCTCTTTCCTTCATGATTCTCACCTCGTCATTCGGCAATCTGCGGTTGCCGTAATCAAGATACAATTCAACCACCGCATCGCGAATAGCGAAGTCAATCCCGCTTCTTCGCGGCCGTCTTGAGACTCGCCACGAAAATCGCTGTCAACTCGTTGGTCTCCTGTATCAGTGGGTCGAGCACGGTCGCGGGCTGGATGAGACAGGCCTGCTGAACCATAAGCAACCAAACCCTCGTTTCATGCAACAAATCGCGGATGCCGCATTTTGGGTTTTTCTTTGTTCTCTGAGTTCTTTGCGGCAATACCACGTCCAATTATTTGAGAAACACTACACACGTTGCCATATTCGCCGCATAAACGGCGGAGGCATTGACAAATATCATAAATAAACTATACTGCTGGGCGTTATGAATTACCGAACTCGCGTCATTGATTCCCCGGTTGGACCGTCCTGAAGAAATGAACGGCGCGGCGCTGGAGGGGCTGGTGTTCCAACAGCTTCGGGCCTGGATCGATTATTCCGGAGGTGCTGACAAGCTCCATTTCTGGCGCACGAAGTCGGGTGTCGAGGTTGATTTCGTTGTGTACGGCCCGGAAACCTTCTGCGCGATTGAGGTCAAGAACAGCGACAAAGTCCATGGCAAGGATCTTTCCGGGTTGAAGGCTTTTCTTGAGGATTACCCTGAGAGTCGCGGTCTATTACTTTATCGCGGCAGAGAGGTTTTACGAATAGGCGGAATCGACTGTCTGCCCTGCGATTCATTCCTGCGGCGGCTAACCCCGCATGTTCCGCTCCACGGAGGCGAAAAACCGAAAAGGGCAGCCTTCCCGGCTAATGGCTGAACCTCACAAGTTTTACAGTGTCTTAGGTCTTGCTCGTAATCATAATCATAGTCATAATCTTGTTTTCAGGTTGACCTCTCCGAAGAAAGCGGTTTTACTACTGTCCTCAAAGGAGAAACCGATATGAAGAAGTACGTGTGTAACGTGTGCGGTTACGTGTATGACCCCGAAGCGGGCGACCCTGCCAGCGGCGTTGCGTCGGGCACGCCTTTCAGCGCGATTCCGGAGAATTGGTGCTGCCCCGAGTGCGGCGTGGGCAAAGACCAGTTCGCGCCGGTCTCGTGACGGCACCCCAAGCGGCGGCCCGCGAGGACGTTCGCCCTCTCCCGACCCTCTTTCGCGCATGGAGGGCGAGCGTCCTCGCGGGCCGCCACCTACGACGCCGTCAGGCCGTACTGCTTGACCTTATAGCTCACGATGCGCGGCGTGGATTTCAACTGCCGGGCGGTTGCAGCGACATTTCCATGCGAGTGCTTGAGCGCCTCGGTCAGGATTGACTTTTCATAGTGCTCCGTCATTTCGCTCAGCGAAGCCCCCTTGACCAGAAGGGAGGGCGCATCGACTCCCGGCTTCGCAGCATCGTCAAACACCTGAATCGATGAGGGCAGGACTTCCGGACGGATCACCTCGCCGTCTGCCAGAAGCACCGCCCGTTCCATGCAGTTTTCCAATTCGCGCACATTGCCCGGCCACCGATGGCGTATCAACAAATCTAACGTCTCGTTGGAAAGCCGATTCACTTTCTTGCCGTTCTCTTCCGCATATTTGGCCATGAAGTGATCGGCCAGCAGAATGATGTCCGCCTTACGTTTGAGCAACGGCGGCACAAAGATCGGAAACACGCTCAGGCGGTAGTACAAGTCCTCGCGGAACTGCCCTTTTTCCACCATGGCCGGCAGGTCACGATGCGTCGAGGCAATGATGCGCACGTTGACCTTGACGGTCTTGATGCCGCCGACACGCTCAAACTCGCGTTCCTGCAACACACGCAGCAGCTTGGCCTGAATCGAGAGCGGGACCTCGCCGATCTCATCGAGAAAGATCGTGCCGCCGTCCGCCAATTCGAAGCGTCCCTTACGATCCGAAACCGCACCGGTGAACGCGCCCTTGACATGCCCGAACAACTCGCTCTCAATCAAGCTCTCGGGTAAAGCGGCGCAGTGCACACGCAAAAACGGCTCGCCGGCCCGGGTGCTGGCGTAGTGGATGGCATGGGCGACCAACTCCTTGCCCGTGCCGGTTTCGCCGTTGATCAACACCGTGGCCTGGCTCTTGGCCACCTGAAAGATCTGGTCGTAAACCCCTTGCATTTCGCGCGAGTTGCCCACGATGTTGGCCGGGTGATACCGACGCGTCAGTTCGGCACGGAGTTGACGGTTCTCCTCTTTGAGGTGCTCCTGCTGCTCCAGCACGTCACGCCGTAAAAGGACCGCGCGGGCCAACATGGAGGCGACGACCCCGAGAAGGGTCGCATCTTCCTTCAACTGCTCGTCGGCCGCGAAAGGCCGATACACGCTCAAGGCCCCCACGACTTCCTGCTTCTCCTTGATCGGCACGCAAATGAACGCCGTGTCAGGATCACGACCCTGCTGCGTACGATTCAGAAAAATGGGTGATTCGCTTGTGCGCGGGATGATCATCGGCTCGCCGGAGAGCACCACCTTCCCCGTCACCCCTTCGCCCAGTTTGTACCGTCCCATCTCGGCCTGCGCACGCGTCAGGCCATGCGCCGCCTCGATCAGAATATCATCGCCGCCCTTTCGCAACAGCGTAATGGTCGCCAGCCGGAAGTTCAGACACTCCGCCAGAGCCTCCAGAATCGGATGCACAACGGAACGTATGTCAATGCTCTGATCCACAATCGTGCTGATACTGTGAAGCAGCTTGAGTTCCAGGATGTGCCGATTCTGGTCCATGGCTTGATTCCCCTACACAAACCGTTTTTTTGTGAGCGTCTCGTAGGCTTCAATGTACTTCGCGCGGGTCTTCGCAACCACGTCATCGGGCAATACCGGCGCGGGCGGCTGATGGTTGAAATGGATGCTGTCCAGCCAGTCGCGCACAAACTGTTTGTCGAGGCTCGGCGGGTTACTCCCCACCACGTAACTCTCCTGCGGCCAGAACCGACTGGAATCTGGCGTCAGCACTTCGTCCGCCAACACCAGTTGTCCAGAGGTATCGGTGCCGAATTCGAACTTGGTGTCCGCGATGATGACCCCGCACGTCGCCGCATAATCGGCCGCTTTCGCGTAACAGCTGACCGAGGCATCCGCCAGTTTCTGCGCTTGCTCCTGTCCCAGCGCGAGCTCCAGTTCCGTCGCTGTCACCGGCATATCGTGTTCACCCAACTCCGCCTTCGTGCTGGGGGTAAAGAGCACGCGGTCAAGTTTGGAGCCATTCCGATACCCGTCGCGCAGCCGTTGTGAATTGACCGTGCCGCTTTTCTGATATTCTTTCCACCCCGAGCCGGTCAGATAGCCGCGCACGATGCACTCGAACGGAATGATCGACACTTTCTTAACCAGCATCGAACGTCCCCGCAAATCCTCTTTGACGCTCTGCAGCACCGCCGGATACGCATCCACCTCCGCCGAGACCAGATGGTTGCGCATACCCTCCAACAGGCCGAACCAGAACACGCTGAGGCTGTTCAAGATGCGGCCCTTGTCCGGAATACCGTTGGGCATGACCACGTCAAACGCGCTGAGCCGATCCGTGGCAACCAGCAGCAGGCAATCGCCCAAATCATACAGATCCCGCACTTTGCCGCGACGGGGCGGCGGCAACCCGGGAATCGCACTCTCAATCAAAGCATGATTGTTGTCGTATTTCATAAACCCTCACCGGTTGTTTCTGCCACTATTCTACCGAAAACGCGATAAAAACACAGCTCACTCTGAAAAATCCTTGCGGTTCTCCGCAGCGGCCTTCACAAAGGCCGCAAACAACGGGTGCGGGGCCACCGGGCTCGACTTGAATTCCGGGTGATATTGGCAAGCCACGAACCACGGATGATCCCGCCATTCTATCACCTCGACCAGTTTGCCGTCCGGCGACACGCCCGCCACGACCAACCCGCCCTTCGCCAACACCTCGCTGTACGCGGTATTGAACTCGTACCGGTGGCGGTGACGTTCCGCGATCTGCTCCTTTCCGTAGGCCTGAGCAGCCCGCGTTCCAGCACTCAACAGGCACGGATACGAGCCGAGGCGCATCGTGCCGCCCATGTCCGTCACACCACGCTGATTGTCCAACAGCGAGATGACAGGATGCGGCGTGCCGGGTGCCAATTCGGTGCTGTTGGCCTCTTCCAAGCCGCAGACGTGACGGGCCATTTCGATGACCGCGCACTGCATCCCCAGACAGATGCAGAAAAAAGGAATCCTGTTCTCCCGCGCATAGCGGATGGCCGCGATCTTGCCCTCGACCCCGCGGATGCCGAAGCCGCCCGGCACCAGAATGCCGTGTACGCCCTTCAACTTGGCCGACGCGCCCTCTTGTTCGATCTCCTCCGATTCCAACATGCGGAGGTGGAGCTTCACGCCTGAGGCGATCGCCCCGTGCGTGAGCGCCTCATAAATGCTCTTGTACGAGTCGCGCAGGCTGATGTACTTGCCCACCACGGCGATCTCCACCTCGCCGTTCGGCGGACGGATCAACCGGTCCAACATCGCATTCCACTCCTGCATGTCCAAGACATTGACCGGCAGATCCAACAATTTAAGGATCTTCTCGTCCACCTGCTGCTTCCACAGATCGATCGGCACTTCGTAAATCGAGTTCGTCACATCGCACTCCTCAATGACGTGCTCGGGACGCACGCCGCAGAAAAGCGCGAGCTTGTCGCGGTGTTCGGCGGCGAACGGGCGCTCGCAGCGGCAGATCAGCAGTTCCGGCACAATGCCGATCGAACGCAGGATGCCGACCGACTGTTGCGACGGCTTGGTCTTCATCTCGCCCGCCGCGCGGATATACGGCACGAGCGTGAGATGGATAAACAGACTGTTACCCGGCCCCATTTCGTGATGGTACTGCCGGATCGCCTCCAGATACGGTTGCGACTCGATGTCGCCCGCGGTGCCGCCAATCTCGGTAATGGCGATATCCGTCTGGTCATCTTCGATCTCACGGATGGCCCGCTTTATCTCGTCCGTGACGTGTGGAATCACCTGCACCGTCTTGCCCAAATAACCGCCCGCACGTTCCCGTGCGATCACATTGCTGTAAATCCGCCCCGTCGTGTAGTTGCTGTGCCGATCACAGGCGATCCCCGTGAAGCGCTCGTAATGGCCCAGGTCCAAGTCGGTCTCGCGCCCGTCCTCAGTGACATACACCTCGCCGTGCTGATACGGCGACATGGTCCCCGGATCGACGTTGAGATAGGGATCCAGCTTCTGCATCTGGATCCGATACCCGCGACGCTTCAACAGCAATCCGATCGACGCGGCCGTAAGCCCCTTGCCGAGCGACGACACCACGCCGCCCGTCACAAAGATATGCTTGCAATTCATACACACTCCTTATCTCTTCACCGCCATCAAATCCACGCCCGCCCGCGTGGGCAGGTTGCTCGAACCCGTCAGCCACCTGTCCACAGCGGCCGCACACTCGCGGCCTTCGGAAATCGCCCAGACGACCAGCGACTGTCCGCGCCGCGAATCGCCCGCCGCGAACACGCCCGGAACACGGGTCTGATAATCCGCGCCCGTCTTGATGTTGCTGTGCTCGTCGACCGCCACGCCTAAACGCGCGAGCACACCGTCCGTCTCCGGCCCCAGAAAACCCAGCGCCAACATCACGAGATCCGCATGCCACTCCTGCCGGGTGTTCGGGTTTTCCCTCAACTGCGGACGCCCGCCCTTTTTCGCGGGCTTAGTCCATTCCACGTTGACCGTGACCAGCGACCGCACATGCCCGTTGTAGCCTTTAAACTCCTGGGTGAGGATGCTCCAAAAGCGGTCGCCGCCCTCTTTATGCGAAGAGCTTGTACGCAACTTCATCGGCCAAAAAGGCCACGGCTGTTCTTCTGGACGCGCCTCCGGCGGCATGGGCATCAGTTCGAAACTGTGAACCTCCGTTGCGCCCTGACGCAACGCCGTGCCCAAACAGTCGCTGCCCGTATCGCCGCCGCCGATCACGATCACGCTCTTGCCCTTGGCATTGATCCGGCCCCACTCCTGCGTGCCATCCGGCCTCGCGCCCAGCAAGCGGTTCTGTTGCGTGAGATACTCCAACGCGAAATGGATGCCGCTCAACTCCCGTCCGGGAATCGGCAGATCCCGCGGACGCCCCGCGCCTGTTGCCAGCACCACCGCATCAAACGCCTTCAGAATCTCGGCGGGCGGATCCGTGTGGGTGACGAACTTCACCCCCTCGGCCGCCAGGATGTCCAGCCGGCGGTCGATGACCCACTTCTCCAGCTTGAAATCAGGGATGCCATAACGCAACAGGCCACCCGGCTTCTCGTTCTTTTCGAACACCGTCACCTCATGCCCCGCGCGGTTGAGCTGTTGTGCCGCCGCAAGACCCGCCGGTCCCGACCCGACCACCGCCACGCCCTTGCCCGTGCGCTTGGAGGGCCGCATCGGTTTGACGAACCCATGCGCGAAAGCGTATTCGATGACCGTCTTCTCGATGAGCTGAACCGTCATCGGCCCTTCATGAATGCCCAACACACACGCCTCTTCGCACAACGCCGGGCAGAGCCTGCCCGTAAATTCGGGGAAGTTGTTGGTGCCCGAGAGCCGCTCCCACGCCTTCTGCCACTGGCCCCGGTAAACCAGATCATTCCATTCAGGACACAGATTGCCCAACGGACAACCGCTGTGGCAGAACGGCACGCCGCAATCCATACAGCGCGACGCCTGATGCATGATCTTCTGCTCATCCACCGGACGGTACACTTCGTTAAAATCGTGAAGCCTCTCCTCCACCGGCCGCTGCTCGGCGGTCTCCCGCTGATATTCCATGAAACCCGTGATCTTGCCCATTAGAAACATCTCCGGGCGGGCACAGAGACCCGCCCCTGCGGCTACCCGGTGACCGTCCCCGCCTCTTCGCGTTGCAGACGTGCCAGCGCGCGCTTGTAGTCGCGCGGCATCACTTTAACAAACTTCGGACGCAACTGATACCACTGGTTGATCACGCGCTTGGCCACCGGACTGCCCGTGTAGGTGGCGTGACGGGTGATCATGTTCAACACCCCTTCGCTCTCGACAGAATCAACCAACGCTTCGAGATCAACCAACTCGCGGTTGCACCTCTTTTCGGCAAACACGCCGCTTTCGTCGAGCACGTAGGCGATCCCGCCGCTCATGCCCGCCGCGAAGTTGCGGCCTGTGGGGCCCAACACCACCACGCGTCCGCCCGTCATGTATTCGCACCCGTGGTCGCCCACCCCTTCGACCACCGCCGTCACGCCGCTGTTGCGCACGCAGAAACGCTCGCCCGCCAAACCGCGGATGTACGCCTCGCCCTGCGTCGCTCCGTACAAGGCCACATTGCCGACGATGATGTTCTCCTCGGCCACATAGGACGCGTGCGCCGGCGGATAGAGAATCAGTTTGCCGCCCGACAGCCCCTTGCCAAAATAATCATTCGCGTCCCCCTCGACCACGAGCGTCAAGCCGCGTGCGCAGAACGCGCCGAAGCTCTGTCCACCTGAGCCTTGGCAGGTGATGTGTACCGTGTCTTCGGGCAGGCCCGCCGCGCCGTACTTCTTGGAGATGACACTGCTCAACATCGTGCCGACCGTCCGGTTGACGTTGCGGACAGCGACCCTCAGCTTCACCGGCTGCCCGCCCTCCAGCGCGGGCTCTGCCAGCTTGATGAGCGTCCGGTCCAGCGTGTCGCTGAGGCCGTGATCCTGCTGCTGCGTGCAACGGCGCTCCGACGGCTCGGACGGGACGTTCCGAAGAATAGAGGAGTAATCCAGCCCCTTGGCCTTCCAATGCGTCAGCGCACCCTGCATCTCGATCAGATCCGTTCGCCCCACCATCTCGTCGACCGTCCGGAAACCCATCTCCGCCATCACCCGGCGAAAATCCTCGGCGACGAACCTCATGAAGTTCACCACGTACTCGGGCTTGCCCTTGAACTTTTTGCTGAGGCGCGGGTCCTGCGTGGCGATGCCCTGCGGACAGGTGTTGAGGTGGCACACACGCATCATCACGCAGCCGAGCGACACGAGCGGTGCCGTGGCGAAACCGAACTCTTCTGCGCCGAGCAGGCAGGCGACCGCCACATCGCGGCCGCACATGAGCTTGCCGTCGCACTCAAGCCGCACGCGGCTGCGCAGCTTGTTGATGAGCAGCGTCTGGTGCGCCTCGGCCAAGCCCAACTCCCAGGGCAGGCCCGCATGCTTCACCGACGTCATCGGCGATGCGCCCGTGCCGCCATCCCAGCCGCTGATCAGGATCAAGTCCGCCTTCCCCTTGGCCACGCCTGCCGCCACCGTGCCGAGGCCCGCCTCGGAGACGAGCTTCACGCTGATGCGCGCGTCGGGATTGGCGTTTTTCAGGTCGTGGATCAATTGCGCCAGATCCTCGATCGAGTAAATGTCGTGGTGCGGCGGCGGCGAGATGAGCGGCACGTACGGCGTGGACATGCGGGTCGCCGCGATCCACGGATACACCTTCTCGGCCGGCAGTTGACCTCCCTCGCCGGGCTTCGCACCCTGCGCCATTTTGATCTGCAATTCGCGGGCGTTGACCAGATAGTGGCTGGTCACGCCGAACCGGCCCGAAGCCACCTGCTTGATCATGCTGATGCGCCAGTTGCCCTCGGAGTCGGGGCGGAAGCGCTCCGCCGCCTCACCGCCTTCGCCGCTGTTGCTGCTTCCGCCGATCCGGTTCATCGCGATCGCCAGCGTCTCGTGCGCCTGGCGGCTGATCGACCCGTACGACATCGCGCCGGTTTTGAAGCGCCTCACAATCGCGGTCCACGGTTCGACCTCCTCCAGCGGCACCGGCTGAGCAGCCTTCGTGAGCGTGAAGAGTCCGCGAAGCGTAAACCGATCGGCCTGTTCGCCGTTCAGGCGTTCCACATACTGCTTGAACACCTCGGGGTCGTCCGTCTGCACCGCCTGCTGTAACAGCGCGATGGTGGCCGGATTGTAGAGGTGGGCCTCGCCGTCGCGCCGCCACTGGTACAGACCACCGACCGGCAAGTCAGGCGTACCCGCCACGGGCTCCTCAAAACACGACGCGTGACTCCGCAAGGCCTCTTCCGAGATCTGCTCGAGACCGATCCCCTCCACACGCGAAACCGTACCTGTGAAAAACTGCCCCGTCACCTCGCTGTTGAGGCCGACGATCTCGAAGATCTGGGCACCTCGGTAACTCTGCAAAGTGGAGATTCCCATCTTCGACATCACTTTCAGGATTCCCTTGTTCACAGCCTTGATATAGTGGGCACACGCCTCTTCCGGCTCGTCCTCAAGATAGAGCTTCCGCACGCACAAATCACGGAGCGTTGCATAGGCCATGTAGGGACAAATGACATCCGCGCCGAATCCGAGCAGAGCCGCAAAGTGGTGAACTTCGCGCGGCTCGCCAGAGTCGAGGACCAGCGCCACCTGCGTACGCACCTGCTGCTTGATCAAGTGCTGGTGCACGGCCGAGACCGCCAATAACGAAGGAATCGGCGCCCGCTCTTGGCTCGCGTCACGATCCGAAAGGATGAGGAAAGTCTTGCCCTGAGCCACCTCAGCCTCTGCCTGTGCGCACAAAGCATCCAGCGCCGATTTCAACGCCTGCGCGTCCCCGGTCGCCGCAAACAGGATCGGCAACGTCACACTGCGGACCACGCTGTTCTCCGTCACGGCGAGCGTGAGCAACTCCGCCTCGGTGATCAGCGGCTGCTTCACCCGCAACAAGAGACAAAGCCCAGGCGTCTCGGAGAGCAGATTGCCCTGTTTGCCGATATACGACGCCAGCGACGTAACCAGTTCTTCACGGATCGCGTCGAGCGGCGGATTGGTGACCTGGGCGAACAGCTGATGAAAATAATCGAAGAGCAGACGCGGCCGGCTAGACAGCACCGCAAGCGGCGCGTCGTTGCCCATCGAGCCTGTGGGCTCAATGCCTGAACGGCCCATCGGAGCCAACGTGATCTTCAAGTCCTCCAAACTATAACCGAACAGCCGCTGTCGCGCCGCGAGCGCATGCTCCTTGAGCGACAGCCGCGCATCGCCCGCCGCTACGGGCAGCGCATCGAGGCTCAGCAGATTCTCTTTGAGCCACTGCCCATACCGTTGGAGGCTGCTGAGTTGCGCCTTGATTTCATCATCCTCGATGATGCGGCCCTGCTGGGTGTCCACCAAGAACATGCGGCCCGGCTGAAGACGGCCCTTACAGACCACGTTCGCCGGATCGATCTCTAAGACGCCTGTTTCGGAACCCAGAATCACCAAGCCGTCTTGGGTCACCGTGTAACGTGACGGCCGCAGACCGTTACGGTCCAGCACCGCGCCGATGACCTGCCCGTCCGTGAACGGGATCGAGGCCGGGCCGTCCCACGGCTCCATCAGGCAGGCGTGATATTCGTAGAAAGCCTGCTTTTCAGGGCTCATCTCGGCGTGGTGGCTCCATGCCTCCGGAATCAGCATCATCACCGCATGCGGCAGGCTGCGTCCCGCGTGGTACAGCAGCTCGATCGCGTTGTCGAGGATCGCGGAATCGCTCGCGCCTTCGGTCAGGATCGGGAAGAGCCGCTCCAGTCCTGTACCGAGCAATTCGGAGGCAAACAGCCCTTGCCGCGCCTTCATCCAATTCATGTTGCCGCGCAGCGTATTAATTTCGCCGTTATGGCTGATGAAGCGGAACGGCTGAGCCAGCGGCCAAGCCGGAAAGGTGTTGGTGCTGTAACGCTGATGGACCAGCGCCAAAGCGGAAACGACCCGCGGATCACACAACTCGACATAGAACTCCGCTACGCGGAACGAACGCATCAGCCCCTTGTACACGATCAGCTTCGACGACAGGCTCGGCAGATAGAACTGTTCACGGCCTTCGAGTGTCCCCGTGCGAATCTCGTTCTCGGCCAGTTTGCGTGCGATGAAGAGCTGACGGTCCACATGTTCGGCTGAAACCTGGCCACACCCCGCGAACACCTGGCGGATGAAAGGCATGGTGCTGCGGCCCAACTCGCCGATCGCCGCAGGCTGCACCGGCACATCACGCCAGCACAGGATCGACAGCCCCTCCGCCTTCAGGTGCTTTTCCAACACCTGCTCGCAGGCCGCCCGGCTCGCCGCATTCTGCGGAAGGAAAACCATGCCCACGCCGTACAAGCCCGCCTCGGGCAAGCCTTGCACAAGGGATTTGAAATACGCATGCGGCACCTGAATCAATATGCCCGCGCCGTCACCCGTTTCAGGATCACACCCCGTCGCGCCGCGGTGCTCAAGGTTCGCCAACACCTGAAGCGCCTTCACAACAATCTCGTGGGTCTTCTCCCCCTTCAGACTGCATACCATGCCAACCCCGCACGCGTCCTTCTCAAAGGCGGGATCGTACAAGCCTTGCTTTTTCGGGTAATAACTCGCGTCGCACGTTGTCATGCCCGTGTTCTCAATCATTCCTGTTTGGCCGCTACTGCATCATCACGCCATAGCGGTGATGGCGGTCTTCGAGGTTTTCGGAGCCGTTGCGCTCCAGCGCGTGCTTGCAGACCACATGTTCGGTGTCGCACACATAATGCCCGTCGAAGCACCCGAAACAGAAGTGCTCCGGGCGCTTCAGCACCGACCGCAACCCCTCGATACTCAGATACCGGATGGAGTTCGCACCGCACAGCCGGGTGATCTGATCCTCTGATCGCCCGGCTGCCACCAGTTCGCCCGCCTCGGGAAAATCGATGCCGAAGAAGCAGGGATGACGCGTCGGCGGACAGGAGATGCGCACATGCACTTCCTTCGCGCCCGCGTGCCTCAGAACATCAATCCGCTTCTGAATCGTAGTGCCGCGGATGATCGAGTCATCCACCAGCACCACGCGCTTTCCGGCGACCACTTCAGGCACCAGCGACAGCTTCAGATCCGCACTGTTTTTGCGCGACCGCTGGGTCGGCATGATAAAGGTGCGCCCCACATAATGATTACGGATGAACCCCATCTCGAACGGGAGGCCGCTCTCATGCGAATAACCCAACGCCGCCAACACGCCGCTGTCTGGAATCGGCACGACCACATCCGCATCGACCGGATGCTCCTGCGCCAGTTTCCGCCCGATTTGCGAGCGGACCTCGTATACGCTCTGCCCAAACACATGACTGTCCGGACGCGCGAAATAGATGTGCTCGAACACGCACTGCCCATAACCGCCGACCGGCACAGCCGCGAAACGCAGGCTCCGGATGCCGCTTTCGTCGATCTTGACCAGTTCGCCCGGGTTCACATCCCGCAGGTACTCCGCGCCGGTCTGCCGCATCGCGCAGGTCTCGCTGGCCACCACATACCCCTTGCCAAGCTTGCCCAAGGAAAGCGGACGAATACCCCACGGGTCACGCGCGATATACATACAGTCGGGACGCGCAATCACAAACGCGAACGACCCGCACAGCTCAGCCAGCGCTTTGCGGATGCGGTCCTTGTGGTTAAAAAAGGCCGGATCCGCCAACTGGTGCAGCAGGATCTCGCTATCCGTCGTGGTCTGGAAAATCGCGCCCTGCTTCTGATACCGGTCACGCAGCTCGCCCGCATTGACGAGGTTGCCGTTGTGGGCGACCGCCCACATGCCGTCGCGGCACTCACCCAGAAACGGCTGGACGTTCGCCGACCGCGAAGCCCCGGTCGTCGAATAACGCACATGACCGATGCCGATCTTCCCCGGCAGGTGCTCCGTGAAATCGCCCGTGAAGACCTCGCTCACCAGCCCCATGCCCTTGCACAAACGCATGACCTTGCCATCGCTGACCACCATGCCAGCACCCTCCTGCCCACGATGCTGCAAGGCAAAAAGGCCGTTATAGATCGCCAGCGCGGCGTTCTCGACGCCGTACACCGCAAACACGCCGCAATGCTCACGCGGCTCGTCCAGCATCGGCGGTTCGCCCGTTTTTTCTTCTGCTGAAAGCATATTCATAGTAGCAAGCACTCCTCATGCCAAAAAACCGGACCTCCCGGGCACTCCGTCCGACACCCTGTTCTGCGCCCTTCCACGCAACCCGGTGGCCGAGCGGTTCAAACAGGCCGCGCCAAATCAGAACAAACAACATCCGGCCTCTTGTTGGCGACAATATTGTCGCCAAGAACCTGCAAAAAAGAGAGTGGCGCGACATTTCTGTAACACCCGTCCTGCAGGTCGCCTGGTACATCCTCAGGCCGAAGAAAAAAGCTGGAAAAAGGGTATCATAATCTCATGGCGCACCGCACGTCGATTTTGTATCATGAGCCCCCGTTCTGTACGTAATCGTCAGCTGACTACCGTCAACCCTCACCTTTTTGGTACACCCCCTGCTCAAACGACGATGGCTGGCAAGCGCCCGACCGGAGCTTAAACGATGCCCAAACGAAACGATCTCTCGAAAATCATGATTATCGGCGCGGGTCCGATTGTCATCGGACAAGCCTGCGAATTCGACTATTCCGGAGCGCAAGCCTGCAAAGCCCTGCGCGAAGAGGGCTACGAGGTGGTGTTGGTCAACAGTAACCCCGCCACCATCATGACCGACCCTGAATTCGCCGACCGCACCTACATCGAGCCGCTGACCGTCGACATCCTCCATGAGATCATCCGCCGCGAGCGCCCAGACGCCCTTTTGCCCACCCTCGGCGGCCAAACCGCCCTCAACCTCGCCATCAATCTGGCCGACCAAGGCATCCTCGAACGCTATCAAGTCGAGATGATCGGCGCGAACGCCGAAGTGATCCGCCGCGCCGAAGACCGTCAGCTCTTCAAAGACGCGATGCTCCAGATCGGCCTGGATGTGCCGCTCAGCGGGACAGCGCACACGCTCGAAGAGGCGTGGAACGTAAAGAAAAAGCTCGGCGACTTTCCCGTTATCATCCGGCCCGCCTTCACCCTCGGCGGCAGCGGCGGCGGTATCGCTTACGACGCGGAACAGTTCGAGGCCATCTGCTCGAACGGCATCAGCCTCAGCCCCGTCCACGAAATCCTCGTCGAAGAATCGGTGCTCGGCTGGAAAGAGTTCGAGATGGAGGTCATGCGTGACCGCAAGGATAACATCTCCATCATCTGCTCGATCGAGAACTCCGATCCCAGCGGCATCCACACCGGCGACAGCATCACCGTCGCGCCAGCCATGACCTTGACCGACCGCGAATACCAGCTCCTGCGCGACGCCTCCATCGCCGTCATGCGCGTCATCGGCGTCGAGACCGGCGGCTCGAACGTGCAGTTCGCCATCAACCCCGACAACGGCCGCCTCGTGGTCATCGAGATGAACCCGCGCGTCAGCCGCTCGTCGGCCCTCGCCTCCAAAGCCACGGGGTTCCCCATCGCCCGCATCGCCGCCAAACTCGCCATCGGCTACACGCTCGATGAGCTGCGCAACGACATTACCCGCGAGACCCCGGCCTGCTTCGAGCCCGCGCTCGACTACGTGGTCACCAAGGTGCCGCGCTTCGCCTTTGAGAAATTTCCCGGTGCCAACCCTTCGCTGACCACTTCGATGAAGTCGGTCGGCGAGACCATGGCCATCGGCAAGACCTTCCAGCAGTCGATCCAGAAAGCCCTGCGCTCCCTCGAGATCGGCCGCGCCGGTTTCGGCGCAGACGGCAAAGACGTCGAGGTCAGCCGTCACTTCACCGATGAATCACTCGAAAATGCCCTGCGCCACGCGGGCCCGATCCGCATCTTCCACATCCACGAAGCCTTTGTCCGCGGTTGGAGCGTCGCGCGCATCCGCGCCATCACCAAAATCGACCCCTGGTTCCTCAACCAGCTTCACGAGCTGGTGGCCTTTGAGGACGAGCTCCGCAAGACCGGCTCGCTCGCCGCACTGGCCGCCGACATTCCCCTCTTCCGGCAGGCCAAAGAGTTCGGATACTCCGACCGCCAGATCGCCCATCTCACGCATTCGACTGAAACGGAGGTTCGCAACGTCCGAGCGTTGGCCGGTCTTGCGCCGGTCTACGGCCTGGTCGACACCTGCGCTGCCGAGTTCAGGGCCTTCACCCCTTACTTCTACTCGACCTGGTCCACGGCCACTGACCTTTCCGACCTGCCCGCCCCCGTCAAACCCAAAAAGAAAATCATGATCCTCGGCGGCGGCCCCAACCGCATCGGCCAGGGCATTGAGTTCGATTACTGTTGCGTCCACGCCTGCTATGCGCTCCGCGAAGCGGGTTTCGAGACCCTCATGGTCAACAGTAACCCCGAGACGGTCTCCACCGACTACGACACTTCTGACAAGCTCTACTTCGAACCCGTGACCCTCGAAGATGTGCTGGCCATCTACCGCCGCGAAGCCTGCGACGGCGTGATCGTCCAGTTCGGCGGGCAGACGCCGCTCAACCTCGCCAAGGCTCTCGCCGCGAACGGGGTCACCATCATCGGCACTTCGCCCGAAAGCATCGAAAAGGCCGAGGACCGCGAGTTCTTCAAACAACTCGCCGACAAGGTCGGCGTGCGCCAGCCCGACAACGGCACCGCCACCGACTACGCGGGCGCGCTGTCCGTGGCCCGCCGCATCGGGTTCCCTGTGCTGGTGCGCCCCTCCTTCGTGCTCGGCGGCCGCGCGATGGCCATCGTCTACGACGAGGAGTCGCTCGCCGATTTTGTCCAAGAGGCCTTCTTGGCTTCTGAGGGTCATCCCGTCCTCATCGACAAGTTTCTCGAGGATGCCATCGAGGTGGATGTAGACTGTATTTCCGACGGCAAGATCCAAGTGCTCGGGGCCATCATGGAGCACGTCGAGAAAGCCGGCATCCACTCCGGCGACAGCGCGTGCAGCATCCCGCCCCGCACCCTCTCGCCCACGGTCTGCAATGAGATCCGCGCCTACACGCACGCGCTCGCCAAGGAGCTAAACGTCATCGGCCTGATGAACGTGCAGTATGCGGTGCAGAATAACGTGGTCTATATCCTCGAGGTCAATCCGCGCGCCTCGCGCACCGTGCCCTTTGTCAGCAAAGCCATCGGCGTGCCGCTCGCACGCCTTGCCGCGCTGGTCATGACCGGCAAGACGCTTCAGGAACTCGGCTTCACCCAGGAGGTCGCCATCCGCCACTACCCCTTCAAGGAGGCCGTGCTGCCTTTCAACCGCTTCCCCGGCTGCGACGCGTTGCTCACCCCGGAGATGCACTCCACGGGCGAGGTCATGGGCATCGACCCGGACCCTGGCATGGCTTACGTCAAGAGCCAACTCGCCGCAGGAAATCCGCTGCCGGAAACCGGCAACGTTTTCCTCAGCGTCGCAGACCACGACAAGAAAGAGACGGTCGCCATGGCCCGCGAACTGACCCTTCTCGGCTACACGATCTACGCCACGCGCGGCACGGCCACGGCCCTGCGTGACGCGGGCATCCAGGCACGCGCGGTCTTCCGTATCTCCGAGGGCCGGCCCAACGCCCTCGACTTGATCTTAGACAGCGAGGTGCAGTGGATCGTCAATGTTCCTGCCGGAGCGAACCCCGCCAAGGACGAGGTGGTCATGCGGACCGAGGCCATCCGCCGCGGCCTGCCGATCACCACCACCGTGCGCGGGCTCCAGTCCGCCGTGGACGGCATCAAGCGTCTGCGCACGCTTAGACGGTGCGAGGTGCTCTCCCTCCAGGAGTACAACCGCAAGGCCAGCCACGCCCACGCTTGACCGCGGAGGAAAACGACAAGTGTAAGCGATTATTGGCTCATTCTCCTACACTCCACCGTCTGTTTCTGCGCTCTCTGTCTCGTCGCCCCCCAGAATCCGAACGTCTTCCAAGTCTACCGGTCTGCCGGCGGCACATTTAGACTGGATCAAATCAGCCTTCGACAGAATGAAGAAGTCCTGCCCTTGGTAGGTGACGGTTTTGCGGTGTGTCCAAGCGTCGGAAAAACAGACGCCGGGTGTCGCCGTCTGGACATCAACTCGCACCCGGTCTTTGAAAATGGTGATCTCGTTGGCCAGCACATCCTCTGTCGATGTTAAGGCCGCCGTGCCGAGTCCGGCTTCCAGTAGCGCTTCCAGTAGCCGCCGGGCATTTTCAGTAGTGGCCTCGATCAGAATATCCAGATCAAAAGTCGCGCGTGGCACGCCGTGAAGGATCGACGCGATGCCGCCGATGACAACGTATCTCACATCATGTTGCTGAAATGACCTGAAAACGTCTTGCAGTCGGTTCAGCATATTTTTTCTCCGGCAAGGAGGGGTTGACCGTCAGTGCCAAATCTGTCAGGTCGCAGAACATCTGCATGCGCTCGTGCATAGGCAGGGTTTGGAACCATCTGGCTTTCGATTCCAACGTCTCCTCTTGCCAGTCATGGGACACGGAAGCTTTCGATTTCATGTGAACAGCATACCAAATATGTAGGGTGTTTACAAATGCAGTTCCTCAGAAAACAGCGCGAGAAAACAGCATGCCGAAGAAGCGGGTTGACGGCCCATCGGTGTTCGTTACATAATAACGATTTTGCGACCGATGAGCGCTTTTCTTCATACCGACTTGTCCGCCGGGTCTCCGAAAGGCCCGGATAGCGAGTTTTTGGCAGGTTTGTCCGAGGCGATCAAACAGCGGCGCGGGCACAAGGCGCTCGGACTGGTCAAGCTCCTGCGCAAGCATCCCGCCTACGGGCCGGCGTATTTTCCGCTCGTGGCCCATGCCTACGAGATCCGGCTGTCGGAGATGCACGCGGCCGCCCAGCACAAGGATGCGGCGGGGTTGTTGCAGATGCTCGCGGAACAGCAGCCGGAGGTCGCCGCGCTGTTGTCCAGACGGCCGGCTTTGCTCCTTGAGCTGGAAGGCGGGGCCGGCTCTTTGTTGGCGCGCTACGGACAGGACAGGGTCTTGACGGAAGAGGTTGACGCTTGGGTGCGCACCGAGTGCCGCGATCCTCGCCCGCTGGCCCGGCATCCGGGCTTGGCCGAGACCCATCCGTTGAAGGCAGGGGCGCTCGCGCTTCTGAAAGCCTGGGAGGAGGTGGATCGCGGGAGTGCCGCGGAGGCCTATGCGCGGCTTCCGGAAGCCATCGGACGGCGCTCGCCGTTCATCGACTGGCGTCTGTTCGTCCAAGCCCTGAAGGCTGCGGCTGCCGGTTGCGACAGGGAGGCGTGTGCCTGTCTGGACCGTATCGCGGCGGACAGCGCTGTGCGCCCGCTCGCCGAGATTCTCGGGCGGACTTTAGCGGACGAGCCGCCGCAGACCGTCCGCGAGAGCGCTTTGCGTGCGCGGATCGTCGCCCCGTCCCTGCGCGGGGCGTTGGAGGAAACCGACCGGCTACTGGCTGCCGGCCGTCTGACTGAGGCGCAGCAGAGTTTCGACGAACTGCTCTCCCGGCCCGTCTGGTCAGGCCGGCAGCAACTGCTCGGTGAACTCTCGGCGCGTTTTATGACCGCCGTCACCCGCCTGCTCGAGGCGCGAGGCCCGTCCTTCGGCGGGTTTCAACTGGCGCAGGACGTCTTCTCTCGCTTTCGCCGTGCGCCGTATTTTCCATCGAGTTTTGTCAGGTGCATGTATTGGAGTAACGCCGATACCGCCGAGGATTGGGAGAACCTGATGGCGGCCAGCCAGCCTCCGCCCTCGCTCAAGGCCTTGATCTTCGACCGCCTGGCCGCGATCGAGGTGCTGACGGGTGAGGAGGACGGGGACGACGACGCGGACGACGACGCGGACGACGACGCGGATGAGGACGAGTGCGGGCGCGACGAGGACTACCGCCGGGCGGTGGCCTGTTGGCGTAAGAGTGCGCAGCTCTATCCCTTGCGCGAGACGTATGTTCACTGGCATGACGAGGCGAGGCGCAGAAGGGCGGACGTGGAAGATGCCTTGGAGGCATGGAGCCGGGCGTTCCCTGAGGACGAGGCGCCGTTGCTGGAGTTGACGGCTCTCTACCGCGCCAAGCGCACGCCGCAAAAGGCCTTGTCCCAATTCAAGCGGCTGGAAAGCGTCGCCAGCGGCCGTCCGGAGGTGGAGGCGTTGCGGCCTCTGTTGCGCTTGGATAGCGCGGCTGGCCGCTTAGCCCGCGGGATGTATGACGCGGCCGAAAAAGATCTGGACGGGGTCGGCCCCGACGCGCCGGAGTTTGTGCGTGTCGTCCGAGCCACGCTGTGCTGGATCTGTGCCCTGCGCAGCGGCGGCGGGCATGCGGCGGCGCGACGTGCGGAATGGGCCGGCCATCCGCTCTGGGCTTTTCAGACCATGACTTTGCTGAGCCGGCAATGGCGTATGGACGTGGCGGCGGAAACGGCGGAGGTCCAGAGGTGCATGGCGGCGCAGTCGCGGGCCGAGCCGGCCCGGCTGGTGACTGACTATGCCCGGCTCGTCCGGCTCCCGGATGCCGTCTGGTCGGCAAATCGCTGGTTCCCGTGCGGCGCCCCGGTTGAGGAGGCCCTCCGGAGTCGCGCGGCTGACTCGGCGGCGTTGTGGGAAATCACCGAACGCTTCTGTGCGGTTCAAGAGTTGACCCTGTTGTCCGTACGCGCCATGGCATGGTGCCTGACGGGGAACGGCTTGGCACGGCGCGACGTGCGGACGCCGGAATATCTGGCGTGCCGCGCATTGCTGTACGACCCTTATATCGCGCCGCCGGAGGTGGGCCTCCACGTTGATAAGGCGCTCAAGCACATGGACGAATGCATGGCGGTCGCTCTTCGGCTGGCGCAAGCCTCGGGCCGCCTGGAGGCGGTACAGGTGGTTGAGGCCTTCGCCGAGGCCAGGCGCTGCGCCCGCGACGCCAAGCGGGAGGCGCGTTTGACGGACGCGGCGTGCGCCCGCGTGCTTGAGCGGGAGTCCGAGATCTGCGCCTGGGCTGACGTGCCCGCCGCGTTCAAGAGTGTGGAGCCTCAACGAGAGAACTTCGCCGCTCGTGTTAAACAGTTGAGTCGGGAATACCGAATGCCTCGTCAGCAGAGCCCGTCGAAACCGTCGTCCGGGCCGGACATAAGCCAACCGGAGTTGTGGTAGCCATGTTCTTCCCTTACCTTGTACTGGATGTGCCGGAGACAGCCAATGACGATGACGTGCGGCGGGCCTACCTGCTGAAGATCCGCGAATTTCCTCCGGAGCGGACCCCTGACGAGTTTCAAAGGGTGTGTGACGCCTACGCCTTGATCAAGACCGAACTGGACCGGGCCCGCCTGCGCCTGTTCGGGATGCCGAAAACGACCTCCGGCGCACGACTGGCCGTGCTGGTGCCGAAAGCGGAAAAAGGCGATAAACGGTATAATGTGGGAGTAAACGCGTGGATCGAAGCGACTGCGAGCAGACCGTGAAGCCGGCAACATCAGCCGTGCCTCTGGCCGAACCCGGGACCGTGGCGCGGGAAGCGTCCGACGAGCTGTCTGTGCCTCCGCCCGGCGCAATGCGGGACGATTGGCGCGAGAGGTGCCTGTCGGATTTCCGCGGCTGGCTGTATGCCCTGACGGATGACGAGTTGGAGGCGACGCTTCAGGGCGGCGCTGTTGACGGCGAGGCGTGCGGGTCGGCGTTCGAAGAAGAGGGGCCGGAGGCCGTGGAGCCGGATCTCGAAACGCTGTTCGGCGAGCTGGCGGCTTTGCGTCAGGAAACGCGGCTGGTGGGCCGCGCCGGGCAGCAGTCCGAACGGCAGCTTAGCGCTCTGGCGGAGACTTTGCGCGTCGAGTTGCGTGAGCAGGGCGAGCGCTTGGCGCGCACCTCCGCCGACCTGAAAGCCCAGCTCCCGGCAGCCCGGCGCGAGGCGCAAGGCGCAGTATTGACCGAACTGCTGGCCGTCCGGTCTGCCTTGGAAGACACGGTTCGCGCCGCCCGTGCCCGGACGCTGCCTGCCCGGCCGTGGCTGGGGGCGGCCCGGCGGCTGCTTGAGGAGGGGGCGACTGGCGTGCAATTGGCGCTGGATAAAGCCGACGATGCCCTGCGGCGGTTGTCCATTGTTCCGGTGGCAGAGGCGGGCGCCCCCTTCGATCCCAAATGGATGCGGGCCGTCGCGACGGTCGTCCGCACGAACCTGCCGACAGGGACCGTCGTGACGGTGCTCCGCCAGGGTTGGCGGCGCGAGGATCAGATTTTGCAAACTGCGGACGTGGAGGTTGCGAGAAACCATGAATGAGGAACCGGTAATCGGCATCGATTTAGGCACGACAAACAGCGAGGTGGCCGTCTTTGTTGGCGGTCGCGTGGAAACCGTGGAGGAGGACGGCTCGGCCATTCTGCCGTCCTGCGTGGGACTGGACCCGGCCGGCAACCTGCTGGTGGGTGTCGAGGCGCGCAACCAGCTCGTCCTCTACCCGGAGCGGACGGTGCGGTCTGTGAAACGCAAGATGGGGACGGACGCGAAGCTGGCTTTGGGCGACCGGGTCTTCCGGCCCGAGGAAATCTCCGCTATGATCCTGCGCCGGCTCAAAGAGCGTGCCGAACAGCGACTGGGGCGCGCCGTCTCAAAGGCCGTGATCACCGTGCCGGCGCAGTTCAACGATGCGCAGCGCCAGGCGACGCGCGACGCAGGCGCCATCGCCGGCCTTGAGGTGTTGCGCATCATCAACGAGCCCACGGCCGCCTGCTTGGCCTATGAGGCCGCACATAAACACGGCGCCCGCACAATCCTGGCTTTCGATCTCGGGGGCGGAACCTTCGATGTTTCCATCGTGCGCATGGAGGGCGACATTGTCGAAGTCATCGCCAGCCATGGCGACAACCAGCTCGGAGGTGACGATTTTGACGCCGCCTTGTCCGCTGACGTCGTGGACCGCCTCTATGCCCGGCAAGAGCAGCCGGCACTCTTGACCCCGGTATCACTCATGCGCCTGAGCCGGGCGGCTGAAACCGCCAAAACGCATCTGTCTGACCAGACCTTCGCACGTCTGCTCGAAGACCAGCTAACGACGGTGCGAGGCAGCACGGAGCGCGTGGACGAAGAGATCGCCCGCCTCGCGTTCGAGGAGTTGCTGGCGCCGTTCCTCGCACGCATGGCCGCAGCCATCCACAGCGTTTTGGCCGCCGCAGGCTTGAAGGCGCGGGAGATTGACGAGATCGTGCTCGTCGGAGGCTCGTCCCGCATCCCGGCCGTGCAAGACCTGCTGGAACGCGAGTTTGGCAAACGCCCCCGCAACGATGTGCATCCCGAGCTGGCCGTGGCCTACGGCGCCGGTGTCATGGCTTCGCGTCTGATGGGCGCGACTGAGCAGCGTATTCTCGTGGATATCACCCCGTATACCTTCGGCACGTCCTGCCTGGGCGAGGTGCGTGGCCACTACGGCGCATACAGCTTCGCGGCGGTGATCCGTTCCGGCTCACCGCTGCCGGTCCGGCGCGCGGAGAGCTTTTACACGGCGTACGACAATCAGAAGGATGTGGAGGTCAACATCTTTCAGGGCGAGAACGAGGATGCCCGCGAGAACACCTTGATCGGACGGTTCCTGGTCAAGGGCTTGTCCGCCGTTCCTCATGGCAACGAGATCGTCCTGCACATGGCGCTGGATCTGGACGGTATTTTACGCGTGACCGCAACGGAAAAAGTCACCGGTCTGTCCAAGGAAGTGGCGATCGAAAATGCCTTGCTCAAGCTTGACGCCGAGCAGATCGAGAAGTCGCGCCGGGAGGTCGCAGCCCTGTTCAGGCAAGCGCCCTCTGACGCCGAAGAATGGGACGGCGCTGAAGCGGGTGCGTCGGCGGCTGACGAAGCAGGCGAGGTCGACGCCCCTGTGGGAGCGTCAGCCGATCTGGCGGAATTGCTGACACGCCTGACGCATGCGCGCCCTAAGATGGACGCCACCGATCAGGCCGACACGGATCGGCTTCTGGCCCGCCTGGCGGAAGCCTGTGGGGCGTCCGACGCCGACGCCGTGACAAAGGCAGTCGAGGAGCTTGAGGACATCCTCTTTTACCTGGAGACCGAATGAACGGTTGTCCCACCTGCAAACGTGCCCTGCCCGAGGAGGTCGCGGAGTGTCCCCGTTGCGGGTGCGATTTATCCACGCTTCAGGCGGGTCAGTGCGCGGCACGCAGAGGGTTTGCCGCCGGAACAAGGGCCCTGCGCGAAGAACGGTTCGACGTTGCCCGCGCCGCGTTCGGCCGTGCCTGGCGCTGGCGCCACGACGCGTCGAGCGCTCGGGGCCGGGCCGTGGCGGCGCTTGGCCTGGGTTGTTACGCAGAGGCGATCCGTTACAGGGAACAGGGTTATGACAACTTTCGGGGCGGGGCGAAAGGGCCCGCGGCCTGTCCGGCGGGGATTTCTTGACGCCCGGCGTTGACGGCTGGCGCCGAAAACCGTATGCTGGGGACGTTTTACGGTCGGGATTCAAACCGCAGGGGCAACGATGACATGAGCGTGAACAGCGGACACAAGCCGGCGAACAGCCGGTGCGCGATGCAGTCCCGCCAGCGGGAACTGGAACGTCTGCGGCGGCTGTCGATCGAAGACAGAGTCCGTTCGGCTCTTACGATGGGCAGGCGGTTTGCGTGGCTTCGACCGGCCGCCGCGGGGCAGCGCCCATGAACGACGCCGACGCCATCCTTCACGCCGCCGAGGATGTTGTCACAATCCTGCGACAACATCGCGTAGATGCCGTCGTGATCGGCGCGATCGCGTTGGCTGCCTTCCACTACGTCCGGTACACCGAGGACGTTGACTTAGGCGTCAACGCCGATCTTCCGACGCTGCGCGCCGTCGCGGACTCGTTGCGCCGCGCCGGCTACGCGGTGGAACTTCGTGAACCTGACGCAACCGATCCGCTGGGGGGCGTGATAGACGTGAGCGGTCCCTTCGGCCTCGTGCAGGTGGTCAGTTTCGCAGGCCGTTTTCCCGCCGTCGTTGACGATGCCGTGCGCCTGGCCAGCGCCGTGGTGAGGGCGGGAAGTCCACTTCGACTCGTTCCGTTTCCCCAGCTCATCGCGTTGAAGCTCTACGCCGGCGGGCACAAATCCAAGGCCGACGTTATCGAGTTGCTGGCGCGCAACCCGGATTTCGATTTGGACGAAGTTCGCAGGACTTGCGCCAGCTATTGCCTAACGGGTCTCGACGAGTTGATTGAGGAAGCCGGCATATCCAACCAGTTATCCTAAAGATTGCGGACGGATAGGACGTATAAGCTGCGTTGTCTGGCGGGTGCGCGGGTATGCCGAGCATGTTCTCGGCTGATAGCGGCGGTTATGTCAAGTCGCGGGGCGGGGTGAAAGTGCCCGGGGCCGGTAAGCGTCCGGCGGGGATTTTTTGCCGGGATTTTTTGACGCCCGATACTGTTTGTTTTTCGCCGCGCTCTTTGTCATACTTTGTCCTGCTTTTTCGGCGTTCTTCTTTCAACCGCCGAACCGCAGAACCGCTCCACCCATGAACCGTGAACCTCCCCTCCCCGACTCCTAAATCCTAACTTCCGTTATGTACAACTGGAAACAGCAACGCGAAAAAAACGCCTTCCTCGCTCTCGCGGACGGCACGGTCTATCCCGCCTGGTCATTCGGCGCGCCCGTTGACCGCCTCGGCGAAGTGGTGTTCAACACCGGCACGCCGGGCTATCAGGAGATCCTGACCGACCCCTCCTACGCGGGCCAGCTCGTCACCCTCACCGCGCCGGAGATCGGCAACACCGGTTTCAACGCACCCGACTGCGAGTCCGCGCTCATCCACGCCGAAGGGCTCATCGTGCACCGCATCAACGAGCCGAGCAACTGGCGTTCACAGCAGTCCCTGTCTGAAGCGCTTCAGGTCGCGGGCGTCCCCGGCCTCGCCGGCATCGACACGCGCGCCCTCACCATCCGCCTGCGCAACGCCGGCACGCCCAAAGGCTACCTCTGCGCCACGGGTTCGATCACCGCCGAAGAGGGCGTCAAGCGCGCACAGGCGTGGGAAGGCCTCGACGGTCAGGACTATGCCAAGAAAGTTTCTACCCCAACGCCTTACGTCTTTGACCCCGAGGACACACTCTCGTCCACATGGGGCCTTCTGGACGCGCCGCTGCCCGAGGCCGAGATCCCGGTCGTCGCTTACGACTTCGGCATCAAGTTCAACATCCTGCGCCGCCTGCGGCAGCAGGGCATGAAGGTCACGGTGGTGCCCGCCCAGACCCCGGCCGCCGAGGTGCTCGCGATGAAACCCGCGGGGATCTTCCTTTCGAACGGCCCCGCGGATCCTGCCGCCGTGGCCTATGCCATCGAGAACATCCGGACGCTGGTCGGCAAGGCCCCTCTGATGGGCATCTGCCTCGGCCACCAGCTCCTCGGCTGGGCCCTGGGCGGGCGCACCCGCCGCCTCAAGTTCGGCCACCACGGCTGTAACCATCCGGTGAAGGAACTGGCCTCGGGCAAGGTGGAGATCACCTCGCAGAACCACAACTTCATGGTGGACATGGCGTCGCTGGACAAGGCGGTTGTCGAGGTCACCCACATCAACCTCAACGACAACACGGTCGAGGGCATGCGCCACCGCCACGAGCCGGTCTTCTCGGTGCAGTACCACCCCGAAGCCGCCCCCGGCCCGCACGACTCGCGCTACCTTTTCAACCAGTTCAAGAAGCTGATTCTCAGCGCCTGAGTCGCAGTTAGGTTTATATCCGCAGGCGGGGCGGTGGCGGCATAACGGTCCGTAACGTTGACCGCGCTGACGGACTTGTACCGCAGTGCCCACGAAAGCGGAAAACACAGACCTGTCTTGCTGAACCTGCTGGCGCAGATCGCATGTTCAGGACTGTCCTTTTCTGCCTGAGAGGCGTTGCTGGCGAACCAGCCGCGCTCCAGCCCCTCTGGGGCAGCCGCCGCCGCTCCCAGGAAATGCCAGTCCCTGTCCCCGCTCTCGTCCCAGGTGTGGGGGCCGCTGTATTTCACCCCAAGCGGCTTGCCGACCACACATAAGGCCGGCAACACGCGCTTTCATCATATCCCCTCACCCCGTTTACTCACCGACTTGCAGACAGTATAAACGCGCGCTGTCACGCAGGTAGAGCCTTCCGTTGGACAGCAGCATAGGCCCCCATGCGTCGCGCCCTTTTCCACCCATCAAGGCGTGGCGACCCAGCAGGGAGAAGCCGGCGCGTCCAATACGTGCCAGTGTCAGCGTCCCCACATCGTCGAGGAGGTAGATCAGCCCGCCCGACGCCGCCACGTAAGGTCCGAGCCCGAAGGTGTTGCCTGGGCCACTTGCCCACAACCGCTCGCCTTCAGAAGTCATGCATGCCAATTGTTGACGGTCCCCGCCGCCGTCGTTCGGCAGCACGGCATACAACAAGCCGTCGAGCAAGACCGGCGTCTGCTGCTCACTTGCGAACTGTTTACGGTCGGTCTTGAAAAGCAGCGACACCTGCCACGTCCCGCCTTCACGCGACACCCGGAACATCGCACCGCCAAATCCGTATCCCGCCGTTATGAAAAACCGCCCGTCGCTCAGCGGCACCGGTGAAGGCGCAATCACGCTCGGGCGGAACGCATCCGTGCGCCACAGCAGCTTGCCGCGCTCCGGCCCCTCCGCACCCACCCCGACGATGCCCCCCAGAGCGACATACACATACTGACGCAGTCCCGCCGCGTTCAGCACCATCACCGATGCGTGAGACATCGCCAAGCCACCCGGATTCGGAGTCTCAAACACCGATGCGCCACTCTTCACGTCGACGCCACACACGAGCACGTTCGTGCCGGCGGGCGCGAGAATCGCCACACCGCCCTCGATCAACGGACACTGCCCCGCATACCAGAGCGGCACCTTTGTGCCATAGCGTTCCGGCATGCTGAACCCCCACCGGTACGCGCCGCTCTCAGCCGCCACGCACAACACATGACACTGCGGCCCGACCGCCACCACCGCCTCCCCGTCCGTCGCTGCGACCGTACGCGAAATCCCATGGTTGCGCTTGGCCTTCACCTTGTAGA
This sequence comes from uncultured Lentisphaeraceae bacterium, assembly GCA_964643945.1. GTDB lineage: Bacteria > Verrucomicrobiota > Kiritimatiellia > RFP12 > UBA1067 > JAHFSX01. The sequence goes on from CAZXVN010000022.1 coordinate 29,351, forward strand.
AACGCTCCCAGCGCTGCTGTCCGGTATCGGCATTCAGGCACAGAAGACAGTCGCCGCCGCGCGTTTCATCATAGTCCAACACATAGAGAAACCCGCCCGCCAAGGCCGGCATCGCATGGCCGTCCCCCACGGGCCTTGACCAGAGGACGCGCGGGCCACCTTCCGGCCACTGCGTGGCCAGCGGGCCAGCCTGAGTTGCAACGTTGTCACGCGCGGGCCCGCGGAACCCCGGCCAGAACCCGGCCCCCGTGCCGGGCGGCACATCGCGGTCAGCCCTGAAGCAGCCGACCAGATCGGTTTCGCGCACGGCCGCCGCAGTGGCAGCCGCCTCCGCCACCGAGCCTGACGCGCTCGCCTGCCGCACGGTGATCAGCGCTGCTTCGCGTCCCAACCACACCTGCATCAGCCAGGCGGCGAAGACCGCGGCCAAAACCGTCACCACAATGGGAATCGCGCGCCGCATAAGTCCTTTTTCAGGGTTTTCTCTGCCGACCCTGAACCCTTCATGCTACCGGAGCATTTCGACCATCACCCGTCGCAGCAGCCGTTTCAGTCCCGCATGTTGGATGCCCGACAACACGCGTTCGGTCTCGTGCCGATAGTGCGCGTAAAGCAGTTCCACGCGCGTGTGTAGGCCGGCGGCTTCAATCACTTCGATCAGCCGTTGACGCCCCTCGCTGTCGTGCCCCCACACCGAACCCAACGCCGCGCTGACCTCTGGATGGTCGCTGGTGCACGCCACCGCCAGAAAGAGGGTCGGCCGCATGGAAAGCAAGTCCGCCGCCCGCCCGCGCACCGAGCGGAAATCCTCAATGTCGTCGCGGATCTGATAAGCGGTTCCGACCGCGCGGCTGAAGGCGGAAAGCTGCGCACAGGTCGCGGCATCGACATTCGCCGCCACCGCGCCAACAAGCACCGCCACCTCGAACGCCGCAGCGGTCTTCTGCTCGTAGATGCGCAGCACCGCCGACTCGGTCACCGGCGAAGGCTGCCGACAGAAGGCCAACTCCTCACCCTGCCCCAGACAAAGCTCGCGGTGACCCCGTGCAGCCACAAACACCATCCCGGCGCGCACCTCGCCCGGAAAATCGGACGCCGCCAAGAGCCGATACCCTTCGCCGATCAGATAGTCGCCCGCATTAATCGCAGCGGGCACGCCCCACCGTTTGTGAACCGTCGGCTCGCCATAACGCTCATCATCATTGTCTTCGATATCGTCATGGATCAACGACGCTTTGTGAAAACACTCCACCGCAAGGGCCGCTGGCATGATCTGCCCGATGCTGCCGCCCGAAGCTTCAAACACCGCCGCCGTCAGAATCGGACGCCACCGCTTGCCGCCAGTCATCAGCCACTGATGCCCGATCCGCTCCGCCTCGGTATGCGCAACGCCCAACACCGACGTGAGCGACGTGAGATCGAACCATGCTTGAACCGTATGGGCCACCGCCTCGATCGCAGTCACGCGCGACGCAAATTTCGGCTTGCCCGCACGGATGATCTCCAGCGCCCATGCGACATCCGTTTCCGTGTTCGTACAGCCATCCGTCAAGAGCGGGATGCCCTGCCCCGGAATCGCATGCGCGTTCATAACAGGAAAGATGCGGCGCAAGGAGTTCATACACCCCACGCCGATCACCGCGTCGACCTTGCCGCTGGTCAACAATTTGCTGATCACCGTTGTGCCCTCTGCCACCAGCGTCACATACCCCAGCCGATCCGCCTCCGCCTGCAACCACCCGATCGAGCAGCCGCCACATTGCTTGCACAACAGGCCAAGCCCATCGTGCTCTGCCTGACAGACCGCCCTGTTTGCGAGGCACTGCGGCAACAGCAACAAACGACGCTCATAAGGAATATCGGCGACCACATCGGCCCATAACGCGTTGTTCAGCAACACCGCGACATACGCGTACTCGTCGGGGAAGGCCTGCGCGACCGAAGCCGCACACCGAGCCTGATCAGCCAGTTCCTCGCTCGTCAACGGCGGCACCAAGCGTTCCTGATCCACATAGGTGCCGACGGCTTTTTCCAACGCCAACCGCCGCTCGCGGTTTTGCGGCACGCAAAGCCCGGAATCCTGCACATCCGTTTTGTCTGCAACCTTCTGCATAGTGCTCGTTATTATATGCGTCTCGTGCAGGGAAATAAATGACGAAATGAAACGGCGAAAAACGGGGGGCGCACAGGTCGCTTCATCAACCTGTGAACGTTGAAAAGTTGAGCGTTCATCGGCGACGCCCCCAGGCGCTCAGCCTTTTTGCTTATCTGCCAGCGAGCGGCGGATGGCCTCTTTAAGGTCCCGAAGACCATAGGGTTTTTTCAGAAAAACCTGGGGCTGTTCGGCATGGGGGCTTTTCATGACATGTGACTCGCTGTACCCGCTGATCAGAATGAACGGAATGCCGGGCGCGAGTTTCCGCAGGGCCTCCAGCGTCTCCCAGCCGTCCATGCGCGGCATGGCCAGATCGCAAAGCACACAACGGATCTCATCCCTGTGCTTCCGGAACACTTTCACCGCTTCGACACCGTCCTTGGCTTCGAGGATGTTGAAGTCAAGACACGTGAGCATGCCGGAGGCTAACCTGCGCACCGCATCGTCGTCTTCAACCAGGAGCACCGTGCTTCCCGCTCCCCCCTCCATCGCAGGGCTTGTTTCGGCGGGCTGCTGGAGGGGTCCTGCAGACGCAAGCGGCAAGAAAACCCGGACAACGCTGCCCCGACCCGGCTCGCTCTCCACGGTAGCGGCCCCATCACAACCCCTTAAAAACCCTAGGACCGTCGACAGGCCCAGCCCCCGATCGGCACCCTTGGTGGAGAAAAACGGATCAAAGATCTTTCCAATATCCTGGCGGGCGATCCCGCAACCCGTGTCCGTCACCTCCAGGCAGGCATAGGGCTTGTCTTGCGGTTTCCAGTTACTGGGAAAACGGTTCGCGGCTTGAATATTCTCCGAGGCTACGGTTTTTACGGTGAGGCTCACCGTGCCGGAGCCGTCTCCGATGGCTTCCCAAGCATTGGTCAGCAGATGAGTCAGAACCTGTTGCGCCTGGCTCGCATTCGTGCAGATGACCGGACCTGGGGTGGGCAAAACGGTCTTGAGGACCAGATTCTTCGGCATGACGACCCGGAGCAAAAACAGAGCCTTCTGGCAGAACTCCGACAGGTCCAGGGCATCCTGTTTGCTCGGTGTTTGTCCGAGGTAGGCGAACATCTGGGCACTCACCTCCGCCATCCTGCGGGCTGCCTGCATGGCTTCATTCAGATCCTGAACTGGGCCTGAGTCTGGCGGCAAATCGCCCAAGGCCATCTCCAGATTCCCCATCACCGACTGGAGTTGGTTGTTGAAGTAATGCCCGATGGTCTGCGCCATGCGGCCTAGACTTTCGGTCTTCTAGACCTGCAGGTTCTGAGCCTCCAGCAGTTCTTTCTCCGCCACTGCTTGTTTACGGTCAGTGATGTCGCTTAATCTCATGCAGCACGCGGACGTGCCATCGACTCCCTGCACGGCGGCGGCTTCCAGATGTACCCAAAACAGCGTGCCGTCCTGACGCAACATCCGCAGTTCACACACCTGATGTTCTCCGAGTTGCTCCGAACGTGCTTGCGAGAAGCCTGTCTGTTCTGCCAAATGGCTTTGAATGAGTTTTTTGCGACACCGGTAATAGATGTCCTGATCCTCTGTACAAATGAACCGGGAGATCGGTTGCTTGACCAGCGTGCCTCGGACCGCGCCCAACAGGGTGGATGCAGTCAGGTTAGCCTCCAGAATCAGCCCCTGCTCGCTCACCGTTACATAGCCCACCGGCATCTGATCATAAAGGTCGGAATACCGCGCCTGTGCGGCCTCCAGTTCCACCTGCACCCGACGCAGTTCGTCAACGTCGCGGGGCCCCGTGTTGCTCGTCGTCATCTCACACCTCCTTTGGGCGTGTGCCTGTGATACGTTTTTTGCCTACAGTTTTAATACTACCGCAAACACCGCGTCTAAGCCAGCCTATCTTTGCGCCCATGCCTCACCGTAACAACTCGCTTGCTTACCCGCTGTGAAATCGGGTACATTAAAAATGCTTTTTCTCACGTCCAATCGCTCTTCTGTGTACAGGATAGTCTATGAAACTTGCACTTTTCTTTCCGCTGATCCTCCTGCTGGGCCTCATCGTTGGCGGCTGGGCACCCAAAGAAGAACTGCGTGCTGCCAAGAAAGAAGCCGCTGAACTCAAGGAGAAACTCGCCAGCCGCGAAAAGGATTCGCGCATGGACACGTTCACGCGTATGGTGCAGATCCCCGGGCGTGCGACAAAAACAAGTCCCGCCACAAAACGGAAAACGGCTTCTGTCAACGTGACGCCCGCTGACGAGCCGGGATCAAATGCGTGGGCTTCAGCCGCCGCCCCGGCCGCAACAAACGCCCCTGAGGTCAAGGCTGCGCCTCCTGAACCGGAGAACCCCAAACTGTCCCCCGAAGATCTGCACGCCCGCATCGAGGAGGCTAAGGAGCTCTGGAAAACCCGGAGCGAAATCGCACGCGCCCAATGGATCGACCGCCTGAAACTCACGCCGGAGGCGACCGCCCTTTTCGACACCTCGGTCAACGCCATGAACGCGGAGCTCTACGCCGCAATGCAGGGCTTGGCGGACGCCCTGGCGGCGGGCGAGACCCTCACCCCCGAAGCCGGCACGCGCGCCTTCAGCCAGATGACCGCCGCGCTCGTCAAAACCTACGACGATCTCGGCGTGATCGTGCCCGAGGCGCAGCGCGGCGAGGCCGCCAAGCCGGAGCTGACCGACTTCATCGACCCCGCCGTCGCCGAGCCGCTGATCGCCGTGCAGGACAAGCTGGCGGCCCTGCCCAAAGAGGGCCGCCACGGCCCGCCGAGGTTCCTCCGTTGAACGGCCTGAGGCAAACGTGGCG
>CAZXVN010000023.1:0-3485 GCA_964643945.1 uncultured Lentisphaeraceae bacterium
GCGGTCCGCGCCGCCGTTGCTGAGCACCGCTTTCACGGTGAGCGGGCCGGTGAACTGCGAGCGCTTGAGGATCAGTTTGTCAGGGGCGACCTCCTTGATCACAGCCCCGCCGGAGACGGTCCAGGCGTACGTCAGCTGGCCCGCGCCTTTGGCCTCCATCGCCTGGAGGTTGCTGATCGCGGGAACCACCTCGATCGTATCCCGGCCGTTCCACTTCGCGGGCGCTTTCAGCGTAAAGGCCGGATCAGGGATCGTCTCCTTGACCTTCACAGGGATGTCCTTGGTCTTGACCTCATTGGCATACACCGCCTTGAGCCGGAGCACATACGAGGCGTCGCCCGCCACGCGTCCGGCGTCGATCGTGTATGAGAACCGGTCCACGCCTACGAGGGTTTCCGCGCCGTCGCGCTTGATGATCCAATAGACCTTCTGGGCGCCGCCGGCCTGCGCGGTGACGGTCACGCTCTTGCCTTCCTCAAGCTGAACCGCGGCTGGCGTTGCGGAAAACGCGGATCCCGGCCGCGGCAATATGCCGGCCGCGGTTTGCGAAGGCTTCTGGTTTTCATACTGCAGCTTGATCCAGTCGGCGGAGCGTGTCACCTTAGAAACCCGCACCTCGTCGACGTCGCAGTCCGACTCCCAGTTGCGCCACCAGTTGGCGATATACATCCGGGTGGGGCGCTTGAAATCCATCATGCTCTTGGCCGAGGCGTTGAGCTGGCCGTTGACGTATGCCTTCTGTGTGCCGTTCGTCTCGTACGTATGCACCACGTGGTACCACTGTTCCAGATTGACTCCGCCGGTGCACTCCACGCCCGCGCTGATGTGGAGCGGGCTGAGCACGCCGATGAGCAGTTTGCTGCCGCTGCCTTCGAGACCCCAGCAGACGAACCGGCTGCCCCAGGGCCCCGGCATTTTGTTGTCTTTAAACCACAGCTCGGTTGACGAGGCGCTGTTGCCGGTTGGAAAGCCCGTGATGCTTTCGCCGCAGATGACAGCGGGCCGACCATAGACAAAATTCAGTGCCTTGCCGATCATGCCGGGGCAGGGCGTTGCCGCAAGATTGGTGGGGCAGAGCGTGCCTGTTTCCTCTTTGGCGGGGTTCGACGGATCGCTCAGGTGCATCACGCAAACATAGCCGTTGTCCGCGTTGAACACGGCCTTGCCGCTCGACTCGCTGGCGGCATCGGCTTTGCCCCAGAACATCTTCATTTCCTGGCGCGCGTTGCCCTTGACCAGCGGGATACGCACCCAGATGCTGGCCGCGCCTGCGGCCGCATCCCACTCCTCGACCTGATAGGCCAAGGGCTTCCCCCCGGCAGAAAAGCGGACGTCATCGCCTTTGGGCTTAGCCTGGCTGAAATCAAACCACTCTTTGTTCAGCCGCACCAGCAGCGGGAAGTTCTCTTCCGAGGCCGTGGCCGGCAGGTTGGCGCCCTCCGGCGTGGTCAGGATCGTGAGCGACCCCGAACAACTCCAGCCCGCGTATTGCGCCCTGGCCGTTCCGAGGGCCGCCAGGAGCATCGTGACCGCGATCATCAACCTCTTCATCCTGTTCCTTTCTTCCGCCTTATTTCTTCCGCTGCGTATTGTCAACGCCCCTGTTTGGAATGCCGGCCTTTGCCACCGGGCCGCCATAATAGTCCCTGCCACCATTGTCCGCCATCGCCTTTCCACTGGCTCTGCAGGGTGAGCCTGACTGTAATTTGAAACCGCCCAAGGCTCCGGCGGTGTTGGGGTTTACAAACAACGGATCCGCGCTGAGGGCGTTCGTGTCGCCGGCAGGTGGCTTCATGCCGCCAAAGAACACATTGTTGCCGAAGAGCTGACTGTCGAAACTCTCTCCCGAGCTTTTGGCCACAAAGATGTTGTTGAAGAATGAGTTGCTCTTGCCGTCCACGAAAATCCCTTTGCCGGGATTGTAGAACACATTGTTGTGAATCAGCGCGTTGCCCCGCTTGGATTGCATGATCTCTGCATCGTTGACCGAGATGTTGTAACGCGCCACCGTCCGCCCGTGGTCAGGCCCGCCGACATAATCCCAGGCGATGTCGAGCAGGAAACCGAAGTTGTCATGCGAGTAGTTGTATTGAAAGATCGTGACCCCGCGCAAAACGCCGTCGTTATCGAAGGCTTCGCCGTCGCCGGACCAGCGCCGGGTGTGATGGACTTCATTGAATTGCCAAAGGCCATCCTTGTGCCGACTGGGCCACATCCCGGCGACATAGTCAGTCCCGACCTTGCCCAGTTCCCCCACATACCCGACCGTGTTGTACTCGACGAGCTCATTGTCGGTGCCATTGATCATGATGCCGTCGGCCGCGGTGTACTGCACCGTGTTGCCGCGCACGACGACACGCGTGGAGAGGTTGTCCCAATTCATGCCGCCGCCCGAAGTTTCCATCTCGCCCCAAAACGCGATGCCTTGCGCCACAATATTGCTCAGGCAGTTCCCTTGAACCCGCACATCATCCGCCCGGCCCGGCTCGTTGATCCTTATGTAAATGCCTGCGACCTCATAAAAGGAAGGAGTTTTGGGGACGCTTCTGAAGGGGCTCCCGTAGACGTTTCGCACGGTGTTGCTGATGACATGGATGCCGTGCTTGACAGCGCCGTCGTCCGCCGTGACGCTGATGCCCCGCCTGACAGCCGGGGTGGCGGCTGGGTCCCAGTTCAGGACGTCCATGTTCTTGATCGTCCAGTATTCCTGATTGTGTAATTTGATGGCCGCGCTGTTGCTGACGCCCTGCGCATCGATAACCGGCTTTGCGCCGCTGCCATAGGTGCCAAGCACGATGGGCGCGTGGGCGGCGCCCGAGCCTTTGGGCCATACCTGCCCGGCCCACGATCCGCCGGCCTTGAAGAGGATGCTGTCGCCAGGTTTAAAGGTCTGCGTGTTGACGTTCGTGAGGGATCGCCAAGGCGTGGCAAGGGCCAGCCCGGTGTTGCGGTCATTGCCCTCCGGCGCCACATAGTAGGTCGCGGCGGATACGGAGAACAGGGGCAACAGGTAGACGGTCATGATCGACAGTCGCAGCATGGGACGTGTCCCTTTATACCACATTGAAGACGGCGAGGCGGCGGATCTTCGGCGGCGCGATGGCCTTGGTGGCGCGGATACGGACCTTCGCCACCTCGGTGCGCTTGAACTGCTGAATCCGCTTATGCCCGACAGAGACGCCCTCGCAGAGCTTCTGCCAGGTGTTGCCGGGCACGAGGCCCTCGACCTCATAGGCCCGTATCCGCTCGCCCTGCGCGAGGTCCTCCATGATGATGACGTGATCGATCGGCGCCGGTTTCTTCAGGACCAGCTCCACCGTATTGCCGTCGCCCTTGGTTTCAGCGACCGCTGCGCCGAAACGGCGGCGGATCTCTTTGCCGAAGTTGGCGTAGTGCGGCAGGATCGCCTCCGGGATCAAGCCGGTGGTGTCGGGCGTGGCATTCAGCAGCAGGTTGGCGTTGTGGCCAACGGACTGGTAATATTT
>CAZXVN010000024.1:0-1685 GCA_964643945.1 uncultured Lentisphaeraceae bacterium
CTGCGCATTGTCACGGGTACAGGCTATACGCTATGGGCGAGTTTTTTGAACGAACCTGCCTTGACCGGCGATTCAGCTCCGTCCAGGCGGATAGGCCTCACGCCTGGCAGTTTGGAATAACTGTCCCCGACCCCGCGCATGAAGTTGAACAGGACCTCGCCATAGAACCGCTTGATCTTGTCCGAGATGGTGTCATCGCCGCCGCCGTGGAAAAGATTCCATTCGGCGGCGGATGAGGCGAATCGTTGAGTTGGACTACTTGGCGACAGGCACGGCGCAGGAGCCGTCCGCACAGGCCGAGCCGGGGGTTGCCGTGGTGGCTGGGTGGGCGCAGTGGCCGTTGCGGAGGGCGTGGTGTTGAAATCGGACGGGGCTTACAGGTCATCGGGCTGAAGGCCCGTGTGGCGGGCTAGGCGTGCCAGCATGGCGGGGCCGAGTTCAACGGAATCGTGAAAGGCAAAGACGAAGTCGGGGTCGCCGTCTCTGGCCAGAATGCAGTGGGAGGTGCCGCACTGCCGCTTGACCTGCCAGCCGATGCGCAGCAACGCGGCTTTGACGCGCTTGGCTTTGGTTGACGGCCAGACGCTCATGCAAATACGGACTTGAAGGGCGCGATTTCCGGAGCACGGTCGTGCGCTTCGATCTTATCGGCGGCGATCCGGAAGACCAAGGACTGAACGTGGGCAATGGCGTTCTCACGCGTGTCACCGTAGGCCATGGCAGCTCGCAGATCGGGCAGTTCAGCGATACAACGGCCGTCTTCTGCCCGCTCTGTTTCGATCTTCATGTGTACGAGCGCTTTCATGGAAATAAGATTAGCACCTGAAGCGCGTGCAAGGCAACGGGAAATTGCGGATGTAATTCAAAGCCGAATCGCCCATCGGCACCTGCAGCGAGGGGTCGGTCTTGTTGCCGGAGGCTATAGAGTCGGTGCCGCCATCGATCTGCTGGTCGTTGACGCCGACATCGTTTTGAGAACGAGCTTTTTTCTCGGATTGCGAGGTTGCGCCTTTTTCGTTTTTTTGACCGATAAGGCGGGCTGCAACGGGCCACAATTTATTTTCGTTTTTTGCCTTTTTCGCAACTCGTTTTATTTTAGTTACTTACGACGCAAAAAATGGAGCGAGCGAAGGGATTCGAACCCTCGACAACCACCTTGGCAAGGTGGCGCTCTACCAACTGAGCTACACTCGCTTCAAAAGAACGGTGCATAAATTATCAGATGGCCACAGAACGTGCAATAGCAAAAAGATTTTTCGCGAAAAAGATTTTTGTTCATCGGTCATCGTGTTTTTTTGTTTTGATCCGGCGGATGTGTTGCAGTGAAAGGCGGGTTTGCGTATACTCATGGCGGATTGTTTAACGTGAAAGGTGAACGATGATGCGTGGTCTGCTGTTTGTTTTTTTGTGGTGTTTTTTCAGCGGGGTGGCGTCTGTTATGGCGCAGGATTTTTCGCGACTGTCCGACGTTGAGCGCAAGCAGGTGAACGGGTGGATGGCCGAGCGGGCCGAGACCATGATACGCGCCCACAAGCTGGAGGGTGAGATCCGCGAGGCATGGGCCGACACGCGGTATTCGACCGCCGAGACCGATGCGTTGCGTGCGCGGTATCGTGAGCTTCAGCAGGAGTTGACCCGCACGCAGATTGCGCTGCAGAAAAAGGTCCAGGAGGTTCCGGAGGTGA
>CAZXVN010000025.1:0-11942 GCA_964643945.1 uncultured Lentisphaeraceae bacterium
CTTGGGTTCACTGACCACGACCTGGGCCGTCTGGACAACCAGATTGCCTCCGTTGCTGACCCGCGCCGTCACGCTCATCTTGCCGCTGTTCTGCGCGCGCTTGAGGATCAGCTTGCCCGGCTTGATCTCCTTGATGACAGCCAGCCCCGAAACCGTCCACTCGTATTTCAGCCCGCCGACTTTCTTCGCTTCCATCTCTTTCACGTTGGCGATCTGCGGCACGATCTCGATGGCCGCGCGGCCGTCCCACGTCGCTGGCGCCTTCAAAGTGAAGACCGGATCAGGGATCTCTTCTTTGACGGTGACCGGGATCTCGATGTTCTTCACGGTATCGGCATAGACCGCCTTGAGCCGGAGGGTGAACGACTGGTCGCCGCTGACACGTCCCGCGTCAATCGTGAAACGGGTCTTGTCCACCGCCGCAATGCTTTCGACCCCGCCTTTTTTCACAATCCAGTAAATCTTCTGCGCGCCGCCGACCTTGGCTGTCACCGTGGCGCTCTTGCCTTCCGACACGGTGATCTTTTTCTCCGAAACCGAGCACTCCGAGCCGGGCTGCACCAGAGGCCCGACCAGCGTCTGCTGCGGCTTCTGGTTTTCATACTCCAGCCTGACCCAGTCGGCGGAGCGCGTGACTTTGGAAACGCGCACCTCGTCGATATCGCCGGCAAACTGGTAGTTGCCATACCAGCCGCCGATATCCATCCTGGCCGGCGAGCGCACATTCAGCGGGCTACCGCCCTTGCTCTCGCCATCGAGAACGCCGTTCACATAGAGCCTTGATTCGCCGTCCTTGAAGGTGTGGGCCACATGAATCCACTGGGAAAAGGCCAGCGGCGTCTTGCTCGCAACGTTTCCTGACGAGAAGTAGCAGTCCATGGTGATATGCGGCGGACTGGCAAAGATCATCGTCACTTTGCCCTGGCCTTGCTCGTTCCCCCAAGCGAGCGGGTGCGTGTTGGCCTTCTCGGCCTTGAACCAGACTTCAGAGGAGTGGGGGCTGGAGCCGGTGGGAAAGGTTGTGATCTTCTCCCCGCAGTTGATCCCCTTTCCCGCGTCAAACCGACGGCTCTTGCCGATCACGCCGGCGGAAGCCGCAGTGCCGGTATCCTTGGCTTCGAGTGCGCCGACCTCGTCCTTCACCGGGTCGGCCATGTGGAAGACGCAGAGGTAGCCGTTGGAGTCGCTGAAAACCGCCGCGCCTTTGGATTCGCCGGCCGCATCGGCCTTGCCCCAGAACATTTTGATCTCCTGGTGCGCGTTGCCCTTGATCACGGGTATGCGCACCCAGATGCTCGCCGTGCCTGCGGCCGCGTCCCACTCCTCAACTTGATAGGCCAGCGGCTTGCCGGCCGCACTGGCGAAGCGGATATCGTCCCCGCCGGCTTTCGCCTGGGTAAAATCGAACCCGTCCTTGCCCAGCCGCACCAGCAGCGGGAAGTCCGCTTCCGAGACCGCGGCCGGCAGGTTCGCGCCTTCGGGCGTGGTCAGGATGTACATCGAGCCCGCATGTTTCCAGCCCGGATATTGGGCCGAGGCTGTTTGGAGCAGCGCCAGAAAGGCGAGCGTCACCGTCATACCTTTTGTCGTCATGGAATCATTTCCCCATTGTTATACGTACAGAAACAAATAGTCAGAAGACAGAGAACAGAATACAGAAGTCAGCAGTCAGAAGACAGAATGAATTAACGCTTCGTCTCTCTCAGGGTCGGGATCGTCACTTTCGTAATCGTAATCTTAATCTTAATCGCTCAATTTCCTCGTTTGAACCTGTTCCGCACGGCGGGCGTGCCGGCGGTTTCAAGTTTTGGAGTGCGGCACTTCAGTGCCGCTTTCAAGCGATGGACTTCAGTCCAGCGCACCGGTCGGCACAGCCATGTTCGGCACTGAAGTGCCTCACGGGAAAGCGGTGCTGAAGCACCGCACTCCAAACTTTTTTCCTGCGCTCGGCAAAAAAGTTACCCCGTCGCTTGCTCCCTCGCCGCGGACGCCTATTTGCTAGAAAAGAATAATGAGCGTCCCGCTCGGCGGCTTAAGCGTCACGCTGACATTGCCGACGTTGTCGAGCCATAATCTGTCGCTCACGGCGGTGACGCCCACGTTGCTGATTTTAAGGATGAGATTGCCCGAGACCCCTGCCTCAATTTCCTTGGTCAACGTATAGGGCACCCAGACGTTATTATTTACAGGATTCGTAAATATCTGGCTGTAAACTGTAGGGCCGCTGCCAACCAGGAACGAGATCTCCATGATCCCCGGTAAGGTGTCACTCATCACTTGGCATGTCACCGAAAGGATGTCTCCCTCGGTGACGGTGGCGCCCAGATCCTGTTTGATCCATATAGGAGGTCACCCAGACGTTATTATTTACGGGATTCGTAAATATCTGGCTGTATACTGTGGGCCCGCTGCCAACCAGGAACGAGATCTCCATGATCCCCGGCAAGGTGTCACTCATCACTTGGCATGTCACCGAAAGGATGTCTCCCTCGGTGACGGTGGCGCCCAGATCCTGTTTGATCCATATAGAACCATTGAGGTTGCAGATCCAAGGGCCAGGCTGGGCGGTGCCTACCATGGGTGCATATGATATGCGAGAATAATTGAGACCATGGGATGAAGTCCACGGGGCTGGGAGAAATGCCCAACCACCAGCGGTCCAGTCACTGTTGTCTGGGGCTCCATTGTTTGGATTGTGAGGCGTTGGATCCTCGAAGCTCCCGTTGAGCACCGGTATGCCTGCCGTGACGGAGATCGCCATAGTGGCATCCGCGCTGAAGAGTGCCGCATCGCTCACCTGAAACTGGAACGAGTCGGCTCCGGTGTAACCCGTGTTTGACGTGTAAGTGAGTGTCGGGATACTGGCCACTGGGATTACATCGTTCAAGGCTACAGACGTCTCACCCAGCTTCAGCATGCCATGGGTCGGAAGCGAGGTCACCTTGACCGCACTTATCGGGCTGCCCTCAACATCTGAATACTGGAAGTTTGATGTCGCAAACGCCTTGACGGTGTCTGTATGCAGGATTACCGAACCGCCGGTGGAGGTGGGCGCATCGTTGACAGGCGTCACATTCACCGTCATCACCGCGGCATCGCTCCAAAGATTGCTCGCATTCATGACCTTGATCCCGATCGTCGTGTAGGGCGTGCCGTTGCCATTCAGTGCCGACTGATAGGTCAGGTTGCTGCTGTTGATGTCAGCCACCGCAACAATTTGATTGAGCGTAACGGGGGTTCCGCTCAACTTCACTGTGCCCAGCGCCGGAACCGCTGTGATCTGCACGGCTGCAAGAGCGACAGATTTCGGATCCACGTAACCAAAATTATTTGTCGCCAGCGCCGTTTGCACGTCCTCTAACGCCGTCAGCGAGGCATTGACCGAAGACGGATTGTCGCTAAGCCCACTGACGTAGGAGATAATCACGATTCCGGAACCGCCAGAACCAGCGGCGTTGGCGCTGTTGCCGCCTTGTCCGCCGCCGCCGCTCCCCGTGTTGACTGTCCCGCTGGTACAACCCGACGCATTTCCGTTAGCTCCTTGACCGCCATGCCCGCCAATACCTGAACCTCCCGTGCCGCCGCTGCTGCCAAAGAAGTTTCCGCTGCCGCCCCCACCGGCATACCATTTCTCGGTGCCCGTGATGGTGCTCGAAAGTCCGGCACCACCCGGGGCGCCTGCGTTTTGCCCAGCGCCGGTAGTACCGACAGCTCCCGCTCCGCCGCCGCCGCCTGGCGTATAAGGGTTGTTCCAAGAAGTGACTCCCCCGCCGGCATTTCCTTGCAAGCTTGTGCCGTTGGCCCCAAGAAGGCTAGGATCTCCACTTGCGCCACCACCGGAACCGCCAACGGTCGGCTCGGTATAACCAGGGGAGTTAGGATAGTTGGAGCCGCCGCCGCCGCCGCCGACAGCCGTGATAGAAGCAAAGACGGAATCCACTCCATTGGATCCCCGACAGGGAGAAACTGTCGTTCCGCCCGCTCCGCCCGCGCCGACGGTAACCGCATATTCGGTTCCCGAACCGGAGACGCTGGTCGTGCCGGTCAGGAATCCGCCCGCGCCGCCGCCGCCGCCCGTGCCGCCGCCGCCGCCGCCGCCGCCGCCGACGACCAGGTATTGGACGCTGCCGCCCGTCTGAACAGTAAACGTGCCGCTACCCGTAAAGGTGTGAACGCTATATAAATTTCCGCCAGAACTGTAGGTTGTTACAGTGCCGCCAGTAGCGGCAACATACTCGACGGCTTGCGCCGACATGACCGAGGCGCTGAGCCCAATCGCCGCGATTGCCAACCCGAAGACCTTCCGCAACTTCCGGAATGTCGTTGTCGTCGCGCATTGGCCCTGCTGGGCGCTGTTACACACACGCATTGAATTCATGATGTTTCTCCTTTTGTCGATGTTAACTCGAAACTGAACGTGCGTCAACCGACGCAAGTCCGGTCTCAAATTTCAAGTGTATTATGAACCTATTGCCCTTTGAAAACCTTGAGTTTCTGGCCAATCATCTTTAGTTTTTGGCCACAGGAAGAATGCGCGTTTACGCGCCTTTTCGGCGCATGAAAGTCAATGGCGTCAGGGGTTAGTTCGTAGAACTGGTTTGGAGTGCGGTGACCCGGCACCGCTCTCATTCGGCGGGACCCGGCCCGCCGTGTCTACGCGCGCCAGGTCGCGCGTACCCAAGCGGCGCTGGATCGCCGCACTTGCTGACACTTACTGACATCCTGATTCTTTGCGGTTTGTCGAAACGTATTGCTCTCTCAGCGCAGCATCAAGATCGTGCCGTTCGAGAAAATGGGTTGTTGATACGTCACAGATACGTCGTCGATATAGCCCCAGCCGGTGAAGCCCATGCGGGCGAGGCTGGTCACGTTTGTGCCCTCTGCGCCGGCTCGCCGCGCGGCCGACAAAAACCACGTGCCGCCGTCCGGCCCGCACGGATTGTCAAACACGCGGCTCTTCCAGCCGTCGCTGTAGGCCTTGGCTGAGACGAGCGCCGTGCCGTCTAAGCGGACTCGGAATGCCTCAGCGCCCGTGCTGTTGGTCGTCGAGTCGAGCGTGATGGTCAACCGGTGCCATGTCCCTGGCTCGACACTGTTCGTGATGACCGCAGTGAAGGTTGGCGCCTGGAAGGCGCCCGCCTCACGCTGGCCGTGGAACACGTACAGGTTAGTGGACGCGCCGTCGGACTTGAGGAGCACCAGTGCCTTCGCGTTGACATCGTTCGCCAAGGCCGCAGGGAAGCTCAGACAGACATCCAAGTTCACCATCATATCGACATATACCTTGGCGCTTGCGAAGGCCGCGTCCGTGTCCGGAGTCACCAGCGTGTCGTTTGCGGTATTCAGCTTGAGTATGCGCCGCTGGGCTGAGTGGTCATAAGCAAGCGGATGTATCACGCCGCCGGGCAGCGGATCATAACCGACTGCCGGGTTCGTGATGCTCGACTGGTCGCCCGTGCCCGAGTGCCAGCCATTGGTTGTATTGGCAAGGGCGTTGTCGGCCCACTCATGCTCGAAATCTTCGGCCAGAACCGAGGCGGATAGCGTGATCGTGACTGTCGCAGGCGCAGAATTCGTTGTGCCGTCATTGACCTTGAAGGTGAATGCGTCAACCCCAGCAGCGTTGCCCGTCGATGTATAGGTCACGTTCGGGGGCGTGCCGGAGAGCGTCCCGTGCGCGGGGCTCGTGACAAGGACGTAGGTGAGCGTATTGCCGTCCGGATCGCTGCCGGTGAGTGTGATAGACTTGGCCCTATGCAGCAAACTCGTGACGCTCTGCGCAAAGGCCACGGGCGCTTCGTTGACGGCTGTCACATTGCCGACTGACGTGGTGAAACTCAGGACGTTCGTGGCCCACACCTGCTTGACGGCGTTCGAGGCGAAGAAAGCGAAATAGTAAGCCGTCCCGTTACTCAGCCCCGTTGCCGTGTAACTGATGTTGGTTGAATACCCATCAGCAGGACAGGTGCCGACCAGCACCGAATTGGCCCAATTTGCCGCGTTCGCCCCGCCGTTGACCGTGCCCCAGCAGACCCTGACATCATAACTTCCCCAGGACGGAGAAAAGGATGCGTTCAACGTGGCGTTGGTTGAAAGAACCAAAGTCGCCACCTGATTAGTCATCGTGACAGGATTGCTGACCACAAAATATTTGGGGATGGAGGTCGAGTTGGTCGATGCATTATAGGCAATAGCGGTAACGCCCCGGCCGCCCCAGGGTCGTTTTGCATATATCGAAAGGGACTGGCCATTGGTGACGGTTCCCATTTTATAGGCGCCATCAAATACATCTGCAGTCGTCCACCCGGGCAGTGCGTTCGAATCCACAGTCACATCAAACTGAATCGCCTGGTCGGGTGAGAAGACCCCCCACGAACCGCCCACCGGAGACACCGTTACAGCCGGGGCGTAGGTGGCAAAGCCACGATAGAGATTGGCGACATCCGCATCCATCAGCCAGCAGGCCTTTGTTCTGTCTCCCGTATAATCCGCATACGGGTAAACCGTGCCGGACAAACCCGAGCTGACCGTGGGCTCGGTGGCGAGCCATCCATTGGTCTCAACCAGGTCACGCAGCGTCACCTGACCGGAGAGCGGTGTCACACCCGCAGGATAACGCGCCCGGATCGCATGATCAAAAAAGGTAAAAAACACGCCGTAGACTTTCCCCTCTTCATGCCCTGTGTTCTCCTCAAAGGCATCGGCCCAGAGAGCACCCGTGGGACGATTCGTCGCAAACAAGCTTGAAATGGCGGTTATTCGATAGTCCGCATCAAGTTGGCCAGACATGAGAATCGCCGGGGTCTTCAGGGCGGCCGCCGAATGAGAGTAGGAAGGACGGCAATGATAGTACCCTCCCTTGTTCGCAATAAAGGCGATCATTCGCCCGGGGATCCATTCATTGAATGCTTCAGCGACCTGACCGCCTGCGGACCACCCGGAAAAGACGAAAGGTATATTCGCGAGCTCTGAATGCCCGCTGGCGGTCGCATACCAGGTGAGATCATTCAGAAAATTCTCCCCGTCCGTTGAGTGTATAGTATCAAAATAGTAAGCATCGATGATGATCAAAGCAAAACCATGCGCACGGGCCAACGCCTGCCAGGATGGATCGAACCAGGTTCTACACTGAACAATCGCGCCTCTGATGGTGGTCACATCATCAGGCAACCATAAGTGGGAAGTGTTGACCCACCCCACACCGCCAATCGACGTCGGCGCGTTATAGATCGGGCTTGATTGCTTACTGCACGCAATCGTCGTGACCGCACTGGTGCTGGAGCCTTCGGGGCCGCTGACGATCAGCTTCACATGCCACGTGCCGGGGCTGAACGTATGCAGCATCGTCGTCGCGGTGGTGTTGGAGGTCTTGTCATCCCCAAAATCCCAGACGCGATTGGTGATAAATCCGATAGAAATATCCGAGAAGGTCACAGCCAGTGGCGCCACACCGGTTGTCGCCGAGGCGCTGAACGCTGCCGCAAGACCTTGCGTCCCGGTGCTGTAAGCGAGAATAACGACACCGGCACCGCCGGAACCCGCGGCTGCAAGGTTGTTGCCTCCTTGGCCGCCGCCGCCGCTACCGGTATTGGGCGAACCGCTCGTACAACCCGACGAGTTCCCGCTGGAGCCTTGGCCGCCGTGCCCACCGATACTTGAACCACCCGTGCCACCGCTGCTGCCATTGAAGTTCCCTCCGCCGCCGCCAGCCGCATACCCCTTCAAGCTGCCCGTGATTGAATTCGATTGTCCAGCGCCACCATTAGCGCCTGTCGCTTGCAAATTCCCGTCAACACCAACAGCTCCAGCGCCGCCGCCGCCACCCGCCGCATAAGGGCCGCCCCAGGCAAGACAAGCTCCACCAGCATTGCCCTGACCGGATATGTTTGTACCGCCTGATCCTCCAGCATCGCCCCATGAGGCGCCACCGCCGGAACCGCCCGCGTTGCCACTCGGTGAACCCGTCGGACCCACGTTCGGCGCGCCACCGCCGCCGCCGCCGGCCAACAGCGACCCGAACACCGAATTGCCGCCATTGGTACCCCAGACATACCCCGCGCCACCTGCTCCGCCTGCGCCGACAGTCACTGTGTACGTGTTGCCCGAAGTCACGTTGGTTGTGCCGACCAGATAACCGCCCGCACCGCCGCCGCCTCCCGTGCCGCCGCCGCCGCCGCCGCCGCCGCCAACGACCAGGTATTGGACGCTTCCGCCAACATCAACGGTAAACGTACCGCTGGCGGTAAAGGTGTGGACGTTGTAATTCGTGCCCCCAACATAGCAGGTTGTCACGGTGCCTCCACGGGCAACGACAACCGCGTCAGCAAACGCCGACGTGACTGCGGCGCTGAGTCCAAACATTGCCATCGCCAAAGCGCCAACCCATGCGCCTCTACAGGCTTTCTTGGGCAGGGTGGTTTGATCCGGATGGTCATTGCTGTGCAACTTTATTGATTTCATAGATGCTTTATATTATCTACTGCTAGGGCCTAAAAAACCTTTATTATCGGGCCAATCGTCTATAGTACCGGGCCAATGAATAAGCGCGCCTCTGAGCGCCTTGCGGTGCAAGAAAGTCAATAAAGACGGGCTGTTTTATGTTACACCACGAAGAAAAGAAGAGCACGAAGCGGGATGGAAAACGTGAATTTTTTCTTCGCGAAGGACGCTACCCACTCGTGCAGTCGTGGGCCGCTCTATCGCTTGCGCTCATCGCTCTCGCAACTCTCTCGGGGTCGGTATCGGTATCGGAATCGGTATCGAATGTGCCTGCATGGTCATTGTCTGGTAACCACGCACCTGATTGCAAAGTCGATCCCGATCTCCGATACCGATACCGATGCCGACGCCGATTGGGTTGCGGGCCGAGCCCATTTGTTATGGCCAACGTCAGCGGCCAGGCCAGAGGCGCGGTGCACCGATTGCCCGAGCCCATTGTTGTGGCTCTATTTCTGGAACATCTCGAGCAAGACGTTAAGAACGCGGAGAGACTCCACAGAGGAAAGCTGCCCCAGCCTCTTCACGAGTCGGGCCTTGTCTACGGTGCGGATCTGATCTAGGACGATCTGTCCCTTAACACTCTGGAACTTGCACGGGACCCGCGTCGGGTAGTCGCGCCCCTTGCGCGTCATGGGCGCAATGATGACCGTTCCTATGTGGTCATTCATTTCAGCAGGCGAGATGATGGTGCAGGGCCTCGTCTTTTTGATCTCGTGCCCGACCGTTGGGTCGAGGGCAATAAGGAATACGTCGAAGCGCTTCACTTCCATTCCCACTCCTCCTCGTCCCACCGGCTTGAAGCTGGTTGGCCGTCAAGCAACTTGTCGTCCCCCGCTTGAGCCATCCGTGCGAAGGCAGCACCCCAGCCGACACGCGGCTGCCGGGGCGCACGAATCAGGATCATGGAGTCGCGGACGTCCATCTCCACCTGCTCCGTCAGGCCACACTGCTCGATAAAGGGCTTGGGTATCCGGATGCCGCGTGAGTTGCCAATCGGTATTAGCGTTGTTTTCATATCATCAGTGTATCCACATTGTGATTACGCGTCAACGATCAGTTTTATGTTGGTTCTGGGCCGCCTCGATGAAGGCCACGACATTCTCCCACGGCACGGCAGGGTCCAGAATGTGCGCGGGCGCCAGCAGCAAGCCGCCGCCCTTCCCCAGCGTCTCCGCCGCCTCGCGGACGGCCCGCCGGACATCATCGGGAGTTCCGTGCGGCATCACCGACTGCACCCCTATCCCGCCCCAGAATGCGAGGCGGCCACCATACGTCTGCTTGATCCGCCGCACGTCGTTGCACTCGGGCTGCAACGGATTAAGCACGTCAATGCCCGTTTTCAGCAGCTCGTCGATCACCTCTTCGACGCGGCCGCAGCAGTGCATGAAAACCACGACCTCGGGATTCACGGCCTTTGCCGCCGCCACGATCCGCTTCACGCGGGGCTGAAAAAATTCGCGGTAGGTCTCGGGCGACATCATCCGCCCCTGCTGCGTGACGATGTCATCTCCCAGGCGGATCACATCGACGCCGGCTTTCGCGAACTGACGGGCCTGTTCGATGCGCAGCTCAGTGATCCGCTCGCAGATGGCGTGCGCGATTTCGGGCTCAAGATAAAAATCGGTCATGAACGTCTGCATGCCGCGCATCAGCCAAACCCTTTCAAAGAGGGTCTGATACAGCTCGCCGCAGACCGCGTAGCCGCGTTCCTGATACGCCTTCACTTGCGCCACGACTTCAACGTAGCGGTAGCCGTCGCCGCAGTCCGGCCACGGAAAAGCATGGATCTGCTCAACGCGCTCCATCTTTTCAAGCGGATGATACTTGAAATCCGGCATCTCGTAGAGGGTCGGCACCGAGCCGACGCCCCACTCGTCAAAACTGACTTCCCCGTTCAAGTTATCAAAGAACGCCGTGAAATCCGTCTTCTTGCCCGTAGGCCCGGGCAGGACAAAGCGCGTGTCGAAATCAAAATACTCTTCCGGCGGCAGGTCGGAGCCGGTCTTGGCGCGGTAGGTTTTCATCAGCAGCGGAGTAAAGGCGCCCCAGCTTATTTCGAAGGGAATCCTGTCCGGCACGCCCTGCCGCTTCAGCGCCCTGAGAACCCGCTCCCTTGCGTTCATAACCCCTGCTCTCCTTACTTAGCCGCCAGGGCATTGCCGAAACCGGTAATCACCGTTGACAGAATCAGGACGAGAATCGCGACCACCACCCAGCCCATGGTCCGGCGGCTGACCCCCTTCCACTCCAGGGCGAGAAGCCCGCAGATCGTGCTGAACACGATGACAAAGGCCAGGTGGATCGACCAGCTCGAAAAATCATACTGCCCCATCTTCGTCGTGCCCATGCCGTAAAAGAAGAAGCCGGTGTACCAGATGACGCCCGCCGCCATCGCCAGAAGATAATTGAGCGCGAGCACCGGCCGGCCCTCCGCCCCGCCGCCCGTGCCGGCCTCACTGACCCGGACATAGTCGGACATCGAGCGGTTGCGCCCGTTCAGAATCAGGCACCACACGCAGTTCACCGTGAAGCCGCCGGCCATGACCACGACAAACACCGGCGCGTTCTTGAAGATGTCGGCCGCGCCCAGACTCCGGGCGACCTCGGCAATGGGCTGCCCCCACTTGATGCCGTAGGCGAAGCCCGCGCTCATGATCCCCGAGAAGGTGGCGACCATGAACCCTTTCATCAGCGAGAACTCGGAGATCGCCGCGCTTTTTTCAAGCGCGGTCATTTCCCTCTCCTTGCGAATGCCGGCATACCCGCAGAGCCCGATTCCCAGCAGGCAGACCGCCACGCCCGCCAGCACCATCCAGCCGGCGGGCGTGGAGAGCAGCACCCCGAAGGTCCCCTGGGCCAGAGGAGGGATCAGGGTTCCGAACGCCGCGCAGTAGCCCAGCGCCACCGCCATGCCCAGCGACATCCCGAGATAGCGCATGGGCAGCCCGAACGTCAGGCTCCCGAAGCCCCACATCATGCCGAACGCGTACGCGAGCGCCAGGCTCTTGACCGGGCTCTGCTGGAGCACCTCCCACGGCCGGGTGCCGGTCAACTCGGCCACAACCCACGGCATGAGCACCCACGCGGCCACCCCCTGCACCAGCCAGCCGGTCTCCCAGCGCCACTGCCTGAGCTTGCGCAGCGGCGCGTAAAAACTGCCGTGCGCCACGCCTCCGATCGCATGCAGCACCACACCCAGAAACGGATTTGCAATCATCATGTGCCCCCAATCCCTCAGAACAGCTTCGACATGTTTACACCGGCGGGCTCCTCGACCGCAGCCGTTCCCGCCAGCAGCCTGTCATCGATCGTCTCGGCCAGGCTGCCGGCGGCCCGATACAGGGCCAGAACATTCTCCAGGGGCGAGCCCACCTGGATGGCGTGAGTCGGCCCCAAAAACAGCCCGCCTTCAGGAAACAACGCCAGCCGGCGCTTTACCTCAT
>CAZXVN010000026.1:0-7488 GCA_964643945.1 uncultured Lentisphaeraceae bacterium
GCAGACACCCAGTACAGCTCGGTGCAGACAGTTTCAGTAACAGAATAAGTGGCACGGTTAGCGCGTGGATGGTTTAGAATATTTGTTTAAAAATTACCCCGTCGGCATATTTACGGCACGGGTTTTTGCGAAACACCTCGATCAACACATAAAATCACAAAATTGACTGTTGTAAAATTGTTGTAAAAAATGAGGTTTGAACAGGGCAAAACGCGGGAACACAAGAAAACGGGCTGAAGTCTGTAGAAAGGCTATAAAACGAAAAAACCCCAATAAAACGCGGTGTTTATTGAGGTTTGGGGTGGTAGGCCAGGCGGGAGTCGAACCCGCGACCCCCAGATTAGGAATCTAGTGCTCTGTCCTACTGAGCTACTGGCCTGTGAACGATTTAAAAAATAACAGATACGGCAGGGGATGACAAGCCCAAGCGGGGCGGGTGTTACAGTTGCGCGTTGCCCTAACAGCGACACGGTGAAAATGCGCGATGCACACTGCATGACGGCTTCATGCGCCGTGTTTGGCGAGCAGATCGTGAACTTGAATCTTGCGCGAAAGCGGAATGATCCAGACTTCGTAAAGGTAAGCGATCTTCGGGGGCAGGTCGGCGGAGGCGTGCTGCTCGCGGGTCATATCGAGAATGCGTGTAATCACTTCGGTTTCGACAGCATGGTTCGTAATCGCCTCTTCCATCTGAGCGGGATCGCGGTTCTGGAGCGGGCCGCGGAGCGACTCGGGAATCTCTTCCAGTTTGAGAGAGGCCACATGCACCGAGAGGTTGAAGCGCTGAACGAGGGAGTTCATGCAATTGATGTCGGCGGCGATGCATTTCCGGCGTTCAGCATCTGTGCCGGCTTCGCACAGAACGGGCAACATCGTGCTGACATAGAGCGGCCTCAGGATATTGGTGCGTCCGGCAATGGTCGCGGCCGAGCCAAACCGCGTGGCGATTTCGGCGATCAACAGCGGCTGATCGCGTTCATTGTACATATCCGTGTTCACTTTGAAGAGCGAACGTCCGCAAAAGGCCTTGACGAGCGTCTCATCCAGTGATGCGATAATATTTCGAAGTTGAGCAAGTTTGTTCATGGAACGAATGAGCCAGAAAAGTTGCCTGTTTTGGGATATATAGTAACAAATTTTTTACTGACATCCCATAACGAAGGATGAAAAATGCGGGGTTGGGGGGCGGATGCCGAACCTCGACTCGCACGTGCCCGAAATAAGGCAGATGAAACAACCCCGAGTGTTACAAAACATTCTACAAAAATTCTGTCGTCTTTGGCTCGACTGGCCAATCAGAAACTGGCATTCTAAAAAACAATTGTGTGCATGGCCCCGTCAGCGAGCGGGCTCGTCCAGACGCGGCGTGTGCTTCAGTCCGAAAGGCCAGGTTCTCTCTTATGCGGCGAAACGACATCGAAAAGGTGCTCATCATCGGTTCAGGCCCGATCATTATTGGTCAGGCATGCGAATTCGACTATTCCGGAACCCAAGCGTGTAAAGCGCTACGCGAGTGCGGCTACAAGATCGTCCTTGTGAATTCCAATCCCGCCACGATCATGACCGACCCGGTCATGGCCGATGCGACCTACATCGAACCGCTCAACGTCGACCGGATTGAACAGATCATCGCCAAAGAGCGCCCCGACGCGCTGCTGCCCAACCTCGGCGGACAGACCGGCCTTAACCTCGCCATGGAACTCTTCAAAAAGGGCGTCCTCGAGAAATACGGAGTCAAGGTCATCGGCGTCAACCTCGACGCCATCGAACGCGGTGAGGACCGCCAGGTCTTCAAGGATACGATGACCCAGCTCGGCATCGAGATGCCCCAAAGCGAAATCACCTACACTGCCGAACATGCCGAAGAGATTGCCGCCAAGCTCGGTTACCCCGTGGTCGTGCGTCCAGCCTACACCATGGGCGGCACCGGCGGCGGCCTTGTCTACAACGTCGAGGAATTGCGCACCATCGTTAACCGCGGCCTCGAGGCCTCGCTCACCCACCAGTGCCTGATCGAAGAGTCGGTGCTGGGCTGGGAGGAACTGGAGGTCGAGGTGGTCCGCGACTCAAAAAACCAGATGATCGCGGTCTGCTTTATCGAGAACATCGACCCCATGGGCGTCCATACCGGCGACTCGTTTTGCTCTGCGCCGATGCTGACCATCGCCCAGTCGGTTCAGGACCGTTTGCAAGCGTACGCCTTCCGCATCGTGGAATCGATCGGCGTGATTGGCGGCACCAACGTGCAGTTCGCACACGACCCGCAAACCGGGCGCATCGTGATCATCGAGATCAACCCGCGCACCTCGCGCTCCTCAGCCCTCGCCTCGAAAGCCACCGGCTTCCCCATCGCCCTTATTTCCGCGAAATTGGCCAGCGGCATGACCATGGACGAGATCCCCTACTGGCGCGACGGCACGCTCGAGACATACACGCCGTCGGGCGACTACATTGTGATCAAGTTCTCCCGCTGGGCCTTCGAAAAGTTCCGCGGCGTTGAGGATAAGCTCGGCACGCAGATGAAGGCGGTGGGCGAAGTCATGTCCCTCGGCAAGACCTATAAAGAGACCTTCCAGAAGGCGATCCGCGCCCTTGAGAACAGCCGCCACGGCCTCGGCTTCGCCAAAGACTTCAACAAAAAATCCCTGCCGGAACTGCTGGAGATGCTGCTCTTCCCCACCAGCGAACGCCAGTTCATCATGTACGAGGCGATCCGCAAGGGCGCCACGAACGACCAGCTTTTTGACCTCACCAAGATCAAGCACTATTTTATCCAGCAAATGCGCGAACTGGTGGAGCTGGAGGAGCGCCTGTTGC
The DNA here is from genome assembly GCA_964643945.1 of uncultured Lentisphaeraceae bacterium. GTDB lineage: Bacteria > Verrucomicrobiota > Kiritimatiellia > RFP12 > UBA1067 > JAHFSX01. Next base: position 2,818 of record CAZXVN010000026.1, read on the forward strand.
AGTACAAAGGCGCGATGCCGCCGGACGAGCTGCTCATTCAGGCCAAGAAGGACGGCTTTTCCGACAAGTACCTCGCTAAAATCCTTGGCATTAAGGAGAGGAACATCCGCCTGCGCCGCACCAGCCTCGGCGCAACCGAAACCTGGCACCCCGTGCCGGTCAGCGGTGTCGAAAACTCCTACTATTACTACTCGTCCTACAATGCCCAACAGAACGAAGTGGCCGTCTCGTCCAACCCGAAGAAGGTCATGATCCTCGGCGGTGGTCCGAACCGCATCGGCCAGGGCATCGAGTTCGACTACTGCTGCGTCCACGCCGCTTTCGCCATGCGCGACGCGGGTTACGAGACCATCATGGTCAACTGCAACCCCGAAACCGTTTCGACCGACTACGACACCTCCGACAAGCTCTATTTCGAACCGGTCACATTGGAAGATGTGCTCCAGATCTACGAAAAGGAGAAGCCCGAAGGGGTGATCGTTCAGTTCGGCGGCCAGACCCCTCTCAACATCGCGCGCGAACTTGCCGATGCGGGCGTCAAGATTCTCGGCACCAGCATCGATTCGATCGACATCGCCGAAGACCGCGACCTCTTCCGCCACAGGATGGAACGCCTCGACATCCCCATGCCCGAATCCGGCATGGCCTCGACCATCGACGAGGCGGTCACGATTGCCAGCGGCATCGGCTACCCGATCATGATCCGTCCCTCTTTCGTGCTCGGCGGACGCGGCATGGAAGTGATCTACGACGAAACGATGTTGCGCGAATACGTAGTCAAGGCCGTCGGTGTCACGCCTGACCGTCCGTTGCTGCTCGACCGCTTCCTGCAAGAGGCGCTCGAGTGTGAAGCCGACGCCCTCTCCGACGGCAAGGATGTCTTCATCCCTGCCGTCATGGAGCACATCGAACTCGCAGGCGTGCACTCCGGCGACTCGGCCTGCGTGATCCCGCCGGTTTCGATCCCCGAGAAGCACCTCAACACGATCCTTGCCTATACGCGCAAGATCGCCCAGGAACTTCATGTGGTCGGCCTGATGAATATGCAGTATGCCATTGAGAAGGACAAGGTCTACGTGCTGGAGGCCAATCCCCGCGCTTCGCGCACCGTGCCGCTCGTCTCCAAGGTCTGCAACACCCAGATGGCGCGTATCGCCACGCGGCTGATGCTCGGCGCGAAGATCGGCGAACTCGGGCTCGTCCCCAAGATCATTCCGCACTACGGTGTCAAAGAGGCGGTCTTTCCTTTCGACAAGTTTCCAGAGGTGGATCCCATCCTCGGCCCCGAGATGCGCTCGACCGGTGAAGTGTTGGGTCTGGCCTCGACCTTCGGGCTGGCCTATTACAAGGCGCAGGAGGGTGCCAATGCCAAGCTGCCCACCGAAGAGGGAACCGTGCTGATCAGCCTTTCGGAGAAACCCGAGTCCGCCGTGAAAGCGGCCAAGGAGTTCGTCAAGCTGGGCTTCACGATCATCGGCACCTCCGGCACGATCCGGTGGCTCGCCGAACACGGCGTGCCGGGTGAAGCGGTCCACAAGATCAACGAGGGCCGTCCCAACGTGCTGGACGTGATCGTCAACCGTCAGGTCTGCCTCGTGATCAACACGCCCTCTGGACGGTGTGATGCGCGTGCCGACGACGCCTCGATCCGCAAGGCGGCGCTCAAGTACAAGGTGCCCTACCTGACAACAGTGGCGGCAGCCGTCGCCAGCGCGCAGGGCATCCGGGCCGCGCGTGACAGCGCGGGCGGCGTCAAGTCCATCCAGGCCTACCACGCCGATATCCGCTAAGCGTCGGCAATCGGCTCCGTTCACGGGCGCGGGGAGTAGCGATGCTGAACTGTTGCCTCCCCCGTCCCGGATGGGCAGCCACCGCCACCCTTGACTTTCTGTCAAAAACAAGTATGGTATGTGCCCAAACGCATGCATAAGGCTTGGCACATTTTAAGACGGGTGACCGTCCTGCTGCTCGCGGTCATTTGGTTCCAAACGACCGCGCATATGGTGGTGTGCCACAGCGATAACGCGCTGTGCGGGCACTCCGGTTCGGAGACCGTGTGTACCTGCGACTGCCACACCGTATTCGAGTCTGCCGCCGATGTGCCCGTCTATGTCGAACAGCCGGAAACGCTATGGGGCCCTTCTTCGGACGAAACGACCCGCAGCCTGCTTCTGCCAAGCGACATCTTCCGACCTCCGCTCACGAACAGCTAGCCTCGCTGTCCCGTGCCTCATTGGGCACCGGTTAATCGTGTGTTGTCAGTCCATTCTCATCTTGAACGGAAGATTGTCTTTCCATGAATTGCTTGACCCATCTACAGGCACCCTTGTGCCTTTTCTCTGTAGCCGTGTGTTCCCTCTCGCTTCAGGCGGCAGAACCCTCCGCGTCGCACACCGTGACGCTTGAAGAATGCCTCAAACGAGTCACTGAACGCAGCCCCGACCTCAAAGCCGGTGCTTATCGGACCGAGGCCTCCGCCTATCGTACGAAAAAAGCCTCCCGCCCCCTCAACCCGCGCCTCGGGACGGAGGTCGAGAACATCGCCGGTTCCGGCGACGTCCAAAACTTCGATGTCGCCGAAACAACGGTGGCCGTTTCGCAGGAACTCGAACTTGGCGGGAAGCGCCGCCACCGCACCGCAGCCGCCGAGACCGAGACCGCCGTAAGCCGGTCGGAACAGGCCGCGCACCTGCAAACGCTGCTGACCGAGACGCGCCGCGCCGCCCTCGCCTTGCTGGCCGCCCAGCAAAAAACCCGCCTCGCCGAAGAGGAACTGGCCCTGGTCCGAGAAATCGAGTCCGTGGCGGTCTCGCGCGAGCAAGCGGGCAAGGCGACCGCCCTCGAAACGGAACGCGCCCGTGCCGAAACCGCGCAGGCCCAAATCGCAGCGGAGACCCGCATGGCGGAACAGCACGACGCGGTCCGTGACCTGGCCCTCTGCTGGGGCGAGACCGAACCGGCCTTCGCCGCCCTGGCTGAGCCGTTTGCCACGCCGCCAGCAGCGCTGCCGCCGCTCGACACGCTCCTGCTGCGGGCCGCGACAAACCCCGACCTGCTCGCCGCTGACGCACGGTTCCGCGCCTCGCAGGCGGGAATCGACGTCGAGCGCTCCACGCGCGTGCCCAATCTGGAGGTCACCGCAGGCATGCGGCGCTTCGAGGAGTCCGGCGACTTCGGCTTCGTCGCCGGCGTGGCCGTCGAACTCCCGCTTTTCACGCGCAACATGGACGGCGTCCGCGCCGCCGAGGCCGACGCCGAAGCCTGGCGGCTGGAGGCCACCTCCGCCCGCCTGAAAACCGAAGGCCGCATCCGCCAGCTCTATGCGCGGCTTGCCGCGCTGGACGCTAGAATCAGACGCCTGAAGGAAACCTCGCTTCCCCTTACTGAACGCGCCCTCGCCCTCGTGCGCCAGGCGCACCAGCAGGGCAAGGCGGGTTACCTCGACGTGCTCGAAGCCCGCCGTTCGCTGGTGGAGGCCCGTCTCCGCTTCATTGACACCGTGACCGAGTACGACGGCCTACGCATCAGCCTCGACCGCCTAACGAACACCTCATCTTCAACCCTGTAACCCTCAACGGAGGAGCACCCACATGAAGCCAAACACCCTCTTTCTTTTCGCTCTTGCGGCGTTTGCCGCCGTCCCCCTGTTCGCTGAAGACAAAAACGACCGCGCCGAGCCAAAAATGTATACGGCGGAGGAACTCTTCACCGTCAAGTGCGAGTGCAACGTCCCGCAGTACACCTGCGACGAATGCCGCTACGAACTCGGCCTCGTCAAACTGGACCCGTCGCTTGTCAACGCGCCGGGTAAAACCGACGGACTCATCACGGTCGAGCCTGTCACGAAACGCAACGCGCAGTCGCTGCTGCCGCTCAACGGGGAGATCGCTCTGAACGAGACGGCGCTGTGGCATGTCTCGCCGCGCGTCCCCGGCACCGTGCGCACCATCAAGGCCGATTTGGGTAAAGCAGTCAAAAAAGGCGACATGCTGTTCGAGATCGAAAGCCCCGAACTCGGACTCGCGGTCGGCACTTACCGAAAAAACAAGGCGCTCGCGGCGCTCGCACTCAAGAACCTTGAACGCGAGAAGGCGCTCACGGCCCAGAAGCTCAGCCCCGAAGCCGACGCGGTCGACGCGCAGATGAAGTACGACGAATACCGCATCGAACTTGAGTCAGCCGGGAACGCCCTCGCCGTCATGGGGTTGGACGCAGCCGCCATCGCCGCCCTGACGGCGGACGGCCAGACCGGCCGCCCTATTGTATTGCCGGTACAGGCACCGCAGAGCGGCATCGTGATTCAGAAACACCTCGACATGGGCGAGACCGTCGAACGGGGCAAGGACGTCCTGACCGTCGCGGACCTCTCGTCCGTCTGGGTCTGGCTGGAGGTCTACGAGAACGACCTCGCCGCTCTGACGTCCGAGGCGAAGAAAGGGGCACTGCGCGTGCAGGTCGCTGTGTCATCGCTTCCGGACCGGGCGTTCGACGGCCTGATCGACCTCATCGGTTCGACGATGGATGAAGACACCCGAACGGTAAAGATCCGCGCCGTTCTCGCCAACGCCGACGGCCTCCTGTGCCCCGGCATGTTCTGCGCGGCAAACATCGTGTTCGAGACACCGGAGAAAGTGATCGCCGTGCCCAAAAACGCCCTGCTGTCTGACGAAG
>CAZXVN010000027.1:0-15231 GCA_964643945.1 uncultured Lentisphaeraceae bacterium
AGACGAGGGCGGCGCCCTGGCCGGTCTGGCCGCGCACCAGTTTGTGACGGGGCACGCATTATACCGTGCGGAGAGCTGGTTGTCGCAACGCGAACTTCCAAAGGCCTGGAAGAGTCCGCTCGTATCGGAGTCGTCCGTGCTCGTTTTCGTGACGCGCATCGGCGCTGACACCGGGCGGCGCGAGGCATTCCTGGAGCGCTGGTCTAAAAGGTTTCAGGGCGGCGGGGCCCTGCTATACGACGCGACTTCCGTATCGAGTCATTCGCCTTCGCTCGAACTGGCGGAATGGGGCTACAACCGCGACGACGAGCAGTTGCCGCAGATCAACTTCTCGCTGGCGGCCGCTCCGGACGGCATGCCGCTGTTCTATCGCGTCACGCCTGGCAGCATTCCGGACGTCCGCACGCTGGCGGCCACGTTGCTGATCGCCCGCGACTATGGCGTGGAGAAGCCCTGCCTGTCGCACCTGTTCTTCGATCCGGGCCGACACGCCGAGACACTGTTTGACGCATTCAAGACCGAACACGGGCAGTACCGCCTGCGCACGGCCAACGACGAAAGCGTCCAAGGGCGTTTTTTCCTCGGCTTCGCCACCCTCATCCTGCGTGCTGAACTTGAGAAACGCATGCGCGCCGCCGACCTTCACAAGTCCATGACGGACGCATCCCCTAGTCTTTCCGTTTGACGCTCCCGGCGAAAAGACGTAATGTGTCGGCATGAAGAAATCGGTCGACAAGCCATCCATTGTGTCAAAGCAGATCTACCAGCTCAAGATCACGCTCGTCGGTTCGCGGCCGAAGATCTGGCGGCGCGTGCTCGTGCCGGCCTCCATCAAGCTGGGCAGCCTGCACCAAGTGATCCAGACCGCTATGGGCTGGCACGACGGCCACCTGCACATCTTCGAAATCGCCGGTGCCTATTACTCTTACCCTCACCCCGACACGGACTGGGAGGACACCGGCGACGTCGACTACCGCAGGATTACCCTGAAGAAGGTCGCGCCGGCTGCAAAAGCCAAGTTCTCCTACCTCTACGATTTCGGCGACGGCTGGGAGCATGAGATCGTCGTTGAGAAGATCATCGAAGGCGGGCCCAGCCCGCTCACTGCGGTCTGCGTGTCGGGCGAGCGCGCCTGCCCGCCGGAAGATGTTGGCGGCCTCTGGGGCTACGCCGAATTTCTTAAAATCATGGGCACCCCGAAGCACGCCGAACACGCGCATTGGCTGGATTGGTATGGCGGGCCCTTCGACCCCGAGGCGTTTGACGTGGCTGCGGTTAACAAGAAGCTGGCGGCCGTATGCTGACTTGGCTGCCGGCTGAACGCTGATGTTCCGCTAGACCCGTTCGAGCAACTCGCACCCCCGCCGAGAGGTGCTTCGCGCCGATAAGGTACCTTGTCCCTCTGACCGCTCTTGGCTTTTGCCACGCATGTGCAGGAGATGCACTGGTGCTGTGCCCGCGAATCTCCGCGAAGCGAGCTTCGTTCTCTCTGCCTTCGGCAGAACGCTCATCGCTGAAAACGAAGCTCGGCTTCCGCAGGTCCTCTTTGCTTGTTCTCGTGCGGGCAAATCGCCATCTGCCCTTACAGGTCGTTGAACATCTGGAGGGCGGCGGCGGGCTTCATGTTTTTGTGCACGACCGCCGAGACCGCCTGGATCATCGCTGCGGGCTTCTCGGACTGGAAGACGTTGCGCCCCATGTCCACGCCCGCCGCGCCGCTCTGGATCGCCATGTAGGCCAGCTCCAGCGCCTCCAGCTCCGGCAGCTTCTTGCCCCCCGCGATCACGATCGGCACCGGACAGCACGCCACGACCTTCTCGAACCCTTCGGTGTAATAGGTCTTGACGATGTTCGCGCCGTTCTCCGCACAGACGCGCGCGGCCAGGCCGAAATAGCGCGCATCGCGCGCCATGTCCTTGCCCACCGCCGTGACGCCCATCACCGGAATGCCGACAGACTGTCCCGCGTCCACCGCATTGTAGAGGTTCGCCACGGTCGAGGCCTCGGTACACGGATCGCCGATCGCCACCATCACCGCGATCGCCGACGCGTTCAGCTTGACCGCGTCCTGAATGTCAATGATCACGTTGTGGTTGAGCTCAGTCAGAATCGTCGAGCCCGCGTCCGAGCGCAGGCAGACCGGCTTGCGGCTCGAGGGCGGCACCAGCGCGCGCAGCACGCCGCGCGCGCACATCAGGCAGTCCGCATACTCGATCAGCGACAGGATGGTCAGGTCGATGCGCTCGACGCCCGAGGTCGGCCCCATGATGAAGCCGTGGTCGAACGCAAGCATCACGCTCTTGCCGGTCGCCGGATTGAAGATGCGGCTGAGGCGGTCCTTCATGCCCCAGTCAAGATTGCCAGAGCCTTTAAGAAAGAAGCCCTCTTTCTTCTGCTCCACGCCGACGCCATAATTATTGCCGTCGCGAATATCGTCTAAATCCGCCATGATCCTTTTCCTTTTTCACTGGAATCGACAGAACCGACAGAACCGATTAATCCGATTCCCTCGACTCCTTCGACATCACTTCACTGTTTTTGCGAACGCTTTGAAGATGCAGGCCATTGATGCGGCGCCGGCATCGCGCGGACCGATGGAACGGTCGCCGAGGTTCTTAGCACGCCCGAACTTCGCCCGCAGCGCACAGGTAGCTTCGGCACCTTGCTCGGCCGCCGAGGCGGCCTTCTGAAACATCGCGGCCACACCCTCCGCCTGAGCCGCCTCAAAAGCCTGCGTCGCGGGGATCAGCGCGTCCATCAGCGTCTTATCGCCTACGCGGGCACGTGTCGTAAAACCAAGCTCATCGAGACCCCCTTTGAACACCGTTGCCAGCGCCGCCGCATCGAGTTCCGCCGCACCGTCCGGCGCCGCGTCGCTCAGGCCCTGCAGCCAAGAGCCATAGAGGGTGCTGGTCGAGCCGCACGCCTCGTTCTGCAACAAGTCGCTCAGCGCCTTCAGATAACTTCTGAAGTCCGCGCCGTCCGCTTTCTGCATCGCGTTGAAGGCCGTCACGATCGCGGTCCCGTGGTCGCCGTCGCCGCCCGCCGCGGCGTCCAGCTCGGAGAAGGTCTTCTCCTCCGCACGGACGTCCTCACCGGCCGCCGTGATCATCGCTTTGAATTGTGAAAGCGTGAGCATCAAGAAATCCTTTCGAAGGAATCGAGCGAATCGGCAGAATCGATTCTCTCGATTCCTTCGATTCCTTCGATTCGTTCGATTCCCTCGAACACGGCTTCGTGTTACGCGGTCCAATACGGGGTGCGGGCTTTGGCCTGCAGGTAATCCGCATGATCCGCATCCAACTTGCAGAGGATCATCTGGAAACCGGCCATCTCCTGAACGGTCAGGTACTCGCCGCACGCGCCGGGGGTCACATGGACGCCCTTCGCGGCCAGGATCTGGGCGGCCTTGCGGTAGATGATCAGCATCTCCATCAGCGTGGTCGCGCCCACGCCGTTGATGATCAGCAGCGCGGTGTCGCCCGACTTCGTGCCGGTCGCTTGGATGAGCGGCTCGATCATGCGCGCGGCGGTCTCGTCCGCGCTGAGTATCTTGCTGCGGCCGCCGCCCGCTTCGCCGTGCTGCCCCATGCCGATCTCCATCTCGTCATCCGGCAGCACCGCGATCACGCCGCCGTTCTGCGGATGCGTGCAGCCGGTCATGGCCACGGCCAGCGTCGCCATCTGCTTGTTGAAGCGCTCGCCGATGTCGACGATCTCCTCCAGGCTCTTGCCCGCCTCGGCCGCCGCGCCGACCACCTTATAGAGCGGAATGCAACCGGCCAGGCCGCGCTTATCGTCGATCGGCGTATCCACGCCGGCCGAGATGTCTTCATGCGTGACGATCTCGACGACCTTGATGCCCTCTTTCTGCGCGTCGCGCAGCGCCTTGCTGGCGCTCATGCGGTCGCCCGCGTGGTTCAGCGTCACCAGCAGGATGCCGGCCTCGCGCTTGAACAGGCGCAGCGCTTCCAGCACTTTCGGGGCGCCCGGCGCGGCGAAGATGTCGCCGACCACGCTGGCGTCGAGCATGCCCTCGCCCACGAAACCGCTCAGGGCCGGCTCATGGCCCGCGCCGCCGAGGGTGATGATCGCGACCTTGCCCGCGTCCTTGGGCGTGGCGCGCACCACGATCTTCTCGTTCACAAGCTTGACTTTTCCGCTATAGCACAGCGCCAGCCCTTCCAGCAGCTCTTTGGTCAGATTTGCGGGATCATTGATAAACTTTTTCATCGGCATGGTCAGACTCCTTTTTTAACAGTTACCTCCACCTTAGCCCAGCTGCATCAGCTCGACCGGCATTCCCTGATCGTAGATGAACGCGATCTTCAGGCCCGGCATCGGCTCGCAGACCGGCCACAGCACACTCTTGCCCTTCACGGCCTCCGCGATATCCTCGACGATGTAAGCCACATGCGTCTCGTCTTGGATCGCCGCAGCCATGGGGCTGTCCGGCTCGAAATAGAGCCACTCGACCTTGTACGGATTCGCGCCCGCGTCGGTCACCCAGACCTTGAGCGAGTCGACCAACATCATACCTTCCATCTTCTCGAAAACCGGAATGCCTGTGTGATGATACGTCATGATACCTTCTCCCCTTGTGAATTGCCACGCCCGGCCCTGAGCCGGACGCTGTTATCTGTAACGAACTCAAAACGCCTTACGGCTTCGCGCCCGGAACCGTGAAAAACAGCCCGGCCATGTCATGATACGTCGCGTATTCGCTCACGATCGCGCCGTCCTTGCCGCCCATCATGAAATGCCAGGTTTCCTTGGCCGGCAGCTTATGCACCGAACCGTCGGCCTCCCACTTCTCGACGTGCAGGCTCTTGAGGTACGGGAGCTGCACCTTGGCGATCATCGCCTTGGCTTCCGGATATTTGTCAAGATTCGGCTCGCCGACCTCGCTGAAGCCGTACACATAGCCGTAACGCACCTGCCAGCTCTCCATCTTGCAGGGGATGTCCTTGCCGTCCTTATCCTTCGTCGGCAGGTGCCGGTGCTCGGGAATGCTCTGCCCTGGCAGCAGAAAGATCTCATGGCCGAGATACCCGTCCGGCTCGTTGGCCCAGAAGACGCCGGCCATGCCGAACGCCGTGAACTCGCCTTTGTTGAAATCGAGCGGCCAGAAAAACCCGTCGTTCTTCGTGAGCGCGGCATAGATCGGCATATGGAAGCGCGTCATCATGTCGAAATAGGCCTGCTGGGCCTTGGCCTTGTCAAACTTGCCATCCTTATAAAAATCCGCATTCTTCATCTGAACGATCTCCTTTTTCGCCTTGCCTCCACAGCTCGGCATCGAACAGCCCGCCGTGAAACTCATCAACCCGGCACTGAGACCGGCCGCCATCACGCCAGTCAACACGTTGGAAGCAACAACCCGTTTTTTCATCAGAAACGTCCTTTCAGTAAACACGCCACATCAGGCACGAACACCTTTGCGTCCTTATTGTAAAATCTGTATTTTACCCCAACCCCCCCCCTCTGTAAACGCCGAACTTTTTTTGGCGGTCGCTTTTTTTGTTACTCCTCCGCTTGCGTCATGCCCGCCACCTTTGTATGATGCGTGCATGGTCAGGCCTCGTCAGCCCGGAACCCGACGCTCGCATCGCCTCTTTGTGCTCATTGTGTCGTCCTGCCAGACGGGCTAAGGATTCCCATGAATTCTAAAAACGCTTTTCTCGCTTCTGAGTTTCCTCCCGCACCGGCTGCTACCGCCGCCTTCCACATCATCCCCGCACCCATGGAACTGAGCGTCTCCTACGGCGGCGGCGCGCACCGCGGACCGCAGGCCATCATCGACGCCTCACAGCAACTTGAAGTGTGCGACGGCGAAGGCCGCGCCAGCGCGGCCAACATCCATACGCAGAAGCCCGTCGCGCCCCGTTCCAAAAAGCCTGAAGACTGGATCGACGCCGTCGAGGCACGCGTGGCCCTGGCGCTCGCCTGCCGCGCGGTCCCGGTGATACTCGGCGGCGAACACACCGTCACCCTCGGCGCGGCCCGTGCGTTCCACAGGGCAGGCGCGAAGATCGGCTTCATCCACGTTGACGCGCACGCCGACCTGCGCGACCGTTACGAGGGCAACCCTTTCTCACACGCCTGCGTCATGCGCCGCGTGCATGAGCTCGGCTTCCCCTGCCTCCAGATCGCCACGCGTGCGGTCGCCCAGGAGGAGCGCAATTACCGTGCGGCGAACCCCAAGACCATCACCGCCTATGACGCGCGCGAGATCGCGGACGGCAAGATGCCGCAGCACTTCATCCCGCGGGCCTTCCCGAAAAAGGTGTATGTCACCTTCGATGTGGACGGCTTCGACCCCGCGGTGATGCCCGCCACAGGCACGCCCGTGCCCGGTGGTCTCTTCTGGCACGATGCCATCCACCTGTTACGCGAGGTTGCCACCCAAGGCCGCATCGCCGGCTTCGACGTGGTTGAACTCGCACCGCTTAGGAGCCTGCCCCACGCGGACTTTACCGCCGCGCTCCTCACCCAAACCCTCATGGGCCTAGCCTCTGCAAAGACAAACCAGACAAAAAACCAACAGGCCCGCACCGGGCGTTCCTGAAAGAGATCACCGGGCTTTGGCCGCTGGCTAAAGGATCGCTGACGGAAGCCCGAGTGCGACGCGGACAGCGTCGAGCGGCTGGACGCGCCGGACGCCTGCCCCGACTGCGGCATCCCGCCGGGTTGCCGTCACAGGTGGCCGCAGGCGCCCTTGGCGCCTGCGGCCGTTCTAACCGACTTACTTGCTCTTGATGCCGGTCCCCGCAGCCTTGTCAATATACAGGCCGACGAAGACAAACGGCAGCCCGGTGTATATTCCGGAGGGCGGCTTGGCGTTGATGACCGCCGTCGCGCCACCGCTCTTGGCGTCCTTGGCGACCTGCGTCATCTGGGCCGTGTCATCCTGCTTAGGGAAGAGTTCCATCAGCTTGATGCCGGGTATTCCGACGGCCAGTCCGATCTCGGTGCTGGTGTAGTATCCCGTCGCCTGATAGTTCTCAAAGGTTCCGTCACCCGTGGTCACATTCTGCAGTTGGGCGTCTTTAGCGACTTTGCCCAAATCGCATTTACCCGGCAAATGCGCACACCCCGTTGCAAACATGGACGCCAACGCGATGATGAAACTTAACTGAATCATACGGCTCATACGAGCACTCCTTTTGTAGCCGTTCCCGGCCAGTTTACCGTTCCGTTACACACGGTCATCGCATGCACGTCGGCATGTTGATGATAGGCCACAACCGTCTGATCATACAAGCTCATTTATCCAGCGCTTCGGATTGTGGCCGGCATACTGAGAGGCGCCGTTGTCTGGGCCACCCTCAACCCGGCCAAATGACCGGGCAGGCGGGGTCACAAAAAGCTTCACGCGAAGTTGTCATTTTATGGTTGGCGGCTGACAAAAAAACAAGTATTTTTAAAACCGATTTGTTATGGGTAAAGACGGGCAAACAGGTTTCGGGAGGTTTTTATGGGTGGTTTTTTTGGCGTGGTGTCGACAGCGGATTGTGTGGCGGATCTTTTCTTCGGGACGGATTATAATTCGCATCTCGGAACCATGCGGGGCGGCATGGCGGTGTTGGATGAGAAGGGTTTCCAGCGGGCGATCCACGACATTTCTAACGCGCAGTTCCGTTCCAAGTTCGAAGGCGATTTTCGCAAGTTCCACGGCAAGGCTGGCATCGGCGTCATCAGCGACAACGAGGATCAGCCTCTGATTATTGCCTCGCACCTGGGTGTGTATGCACTGGTCACGGTGGGAGTAGTGACCAATATCCATGTGTTGACGCAAGAGCTGTTCGCTCACCGTTCGGTGCAGTTTTCAGAAATGAGCCGAGGGGGCATCAACCCGACTGAGCTGGTGGCCACGCTGATCAACACGCAGGAGACGTTCGAGGCGGGCGTCCGTTTTGCGCAAGAGAAGATCGAGGGATCCTGCTCCCTGTTGCTCCTCACAACCGAAGGTGTGCTCTATGCGGGCCGCGACCGTTACGGGCGCACCCCGGTCGTGCTGGGTCAGAAGGAGGGTGCGGTGGCTGCGGCCATGGAGTCCTGCTGCTTCCCGAACCTCGGGTATCAGGTCAGTCGCGAACTCGGTCCGGGCGAGATGGTGCGCTGCGATCCCGACACGATCGAAACCGTGTTGCCCGCGGGAGACCAGTTGGCGATCTGCGCGTTCCTGTGGGTTTATTTCGGTTATCCGGCCTCGTCCTATGAGGGGCAGAGCGTGGAGCTTTCACGGTATCATTGCGGCGGCGCGTTGGCGCGCCGCAATCCGGTCGATGCCGACTCGGTGGGCGGGGTTCCGGATTCGGGTGTTGGACATGGGATCGGTTACGCGGCTGAGGCGGGCATCCGCTATTCGCGGCCTTTTGTGAAGTATACGCCGACCTGGCCGCGCAGCTTCATGCCGCCGAACCAGAGCGAGCGGAATCTGATCGCCCAGATGAAGCTGATCCCGGTGCCCGAACTGATTCAAGGCAAGCGGTTGATCTTTTGTGACGACTCGATCGTGCGCGGGACACAGTTGCAGGATCAGGTGAAGCGGCTTTACGACCACGGCGCGAAAGAGATCCACATGCGGATCGCCTGCCCGCCGCTGCTGTACCAATGCCGCTTCCTGAACTTTTCCCGCTCCAAGAGCGAGATGGATCTGGCCACGCGGCGCACCATCCGCGAGATCGAGGGCGAAAACGTCGACGTGTCGAAGTATCGCGATCCGGACGGGAAGCCCTACGGAGAGATGGTGGGGCGTATCCGGCAACGGCTTGGGCTCGCTTCGCTGGCTTACCAGCGGATTGACGATCTGGTCGCCGCCATCGGGTTGCCGAGGGAGAAGCTGTGCACCTATTGTTGGACAGGCGAGGACATCTCCAAGCCGAACGGATGTGCCCACGGATGTACGCGTTGCGAGATTCCGTGTGCCGCCGGCGCGCCGCCGGCATAGGCCGTGGCCGGCCGCCGGGCTGACAGGTGCGCTACAGGCGGTTGACCATCTCCATCACGATGCGGCCGGTCGTCAGCAGGCTGTCGGCGGACAGCTTGTCGAGGGTGTCGTGCGTCGTATGCCAGTAATCGTTCTCGCCGGGACGGCTCCCATAGACGAGGTCGATCAGGTTGATCGCGGGGAACCCCCGTTCAAGAAACGCCTGGTGGTCATCGTAGATGATGCCGTCGAAGAGTCCGATCTTCGCACGGTCGCCGGTGGCTTCCGCCGCCTCCAACGCGAGTACGCGCAGCCTCGCGGTGCCGTTATGCGGGATCGTGATTTTGAGGTCGCGATCACCGACCATATCCATGAGTATGACGGCTTTGACCTTTTTGTGTTGCTGCTGTATCGCGTTGGCCAGATGCTTGCTGCCATGGAACCCGTCTCTGTCACTGTAGCCCAGCCGGCACTCTTCCCCGTCGAGAAAGGCGCACAGCACATTCAGGCGGCGGGGTGTGGCGGTATGGTGGAGTGCGGCGGCGAGTTCCAGCAAGAGTCCGGTTGATGAACCGCCGTCGTTCGCGCCCTGGAAATCGTTCGCGATTTTGCACTTGGTGTCAAAATGCGAAAGCAAAACGACCCACTCGTCTCCCGTGCCGGGGAGGGTGGCCAGCACATTGGCAAAGGGCTTCTGGCCTTCCGGCGTGGAATCGTTAAAGCGGTCTATCGTGGTTGGCACGCCGAGACGGGTCAGGCGTGAGTGAAGCCAAACGGCCGCACCTTCAGAGCCGGGGGTGCCGCCGTCTCGCGGGGTGCATGCGGAAACGAAGGCGACAACGTTCGACAGCGCGTTGGCTGCCTGTGCGGTCGTGAACGTCAACGGCAAGCGGTTGGCTTGAGCCTCAGGTGACGTCTTTTCGCCGCATCCAGCGAGGATAGCGGCGAAGCAAAGGATGAACAAGAGTCTTTTCACATGGCCTGGCATGCGGAACACGCTTCTAGTCCAGCGTGATCCCGAGCAGAGTCAAGATCCGGTCAAGGTCGTCGTTGTCATAGAAATCGATTTCGAGCATGCCCTTGGTGTGCTTGCCGTTGGCGTGGGTGACGCCGGATGTCAACCGCACAGCGGTGCCGAAGTGTTTATGCAGCCGGTCGCTCAGGTCACGCACATAGCTTTCGGGAAGGTCGGGCTTGCCGGGGCGGCGCAACTCGGAATTGGCTTCGGCCCTGCGGCGCAAAATGATCTTCTCCAACGTGCGGACGGTCAGGTCTTCGGTCACGCACTTACGTCCGAGAATCGTCTGTTCGGTTGAGTCCGTCAGGCCCAACAGCACCTTGGCGTGGCCTGTAGAAAGCAGGCCGCTTCCGATGAGCTGCTTGACTTCGTCGGGCAGATCAAGCAGCCGGACGGCGTTGGCGACGCTGGCGCGGGCTTTGCCCACGCGGTCGGCGACATCCTGCTGGGTGAGGTGAAAGGTTTCCGCTAACGTGCGGTAGCCTTCGGCTTCCTCGATCACGTTCAGGTCTTGGCGCTGGATATTTTCGATGATCGCCATTTCGGCCGCGCGGCGGTCTTCGGCATCCACGAGGATGACGGGCACTTTGGGAAGCTGAGCCTCAATGGCGGCCCGCAGGCGGCGTTCGCCCGCGATCAGTTCATACCGGCCCTCTGCGTTTCTTCTGCAAATAAGCGGCTGGATCACACCGTTCGTCTTGATGGATTCGGCCAGCTCGTGCATCGTCGTTTCATCAAAGGTCTGGCGCGGCTGCCACGGTGAGCGCGCGATTTCGGCGACCGGCACATCAAGCACCGCGTGCCCGTTGGCGGCGGCAGGGGTTGCGGCCACAGACGCGGAAGAAACCGGCGCGACGGACCCCAAGCCAGCCTGCGGCTGGGGAGGTGCTGTAACGGCGGTTTTTGGTTGCACATGCGAAGCGATCAGCGCTCCCAAACCGCGTCCAAGCCCAGGTTTGGGATGCTTGTAGGTGGCGGTTGGCGCCGACTGCGTTTTGACTTCTGTTTTTGTCGGCTTCTTGTGAGCGTTCTTCTTCTTTGTGTTGCTCATGGATAGATTCCCGGTCTGTTGAGGCCTGCGGTTTCTGACAAGCCAAACATGAGATTCATGTTTTGGAGTGCCGAGCCCGCTTGGCCTTTCATAAGATTGTCGATGTAGGCGACAATGCGCAGGCGGTTGACCCGCGCGTCGACGCTGATGACAAGATTACAGAAATTAGTGCCGCGCACGTTGAGCGTTCCGATGGAGGCCTTGCTGCCATAAATACGGATAAAGGGGCTGTCCTTGAAAAAGTCGCGGTAGAGCGACACCAGCGCAGCTTCCGTCATCGGACGCGTCAACGTGCCGTAAAGCGTGGAAAGGATGCCGCGGCAGACCGGCACGACTTGCGCAGTAAAGGTGATCTTGACATCGGCGCCCGCCTGGAGGCTCAGCTCGCGTTCGATCTCGCACATGTGCTGATGACCCGCCAGCTTGTACGCGTTCATCTGCTCATAGCGGGCGGGGTAGTGGTAGGCGGCGTTCACTTTTTTACCCGCGCCAGACACGCCGGTTTTGCAATCGCAGATGATGCTGTCAGGTTCAATCAGGCTTGCCTTCACGGGGGGCGCCAAGCCGAGGATGCAGCTGCACGCGAAGCACCCGGGGTTGCCCACAAGGGTCGCGTGACGAATCTCGTCGCGGTGTAGCTCGGCGAGGCCGTAAATGTTCTGGCCCAGCAGGTCGGGGCAAGCGTGCGAAGGATCTTTCCCGATGCGGATGGCATAGTCGGCATAGGCCTCTGCCGTGGTGAAACGGAAGTCGCCGCTGTAGTCGATGACCTTGGCACCTGCTGCGAGCTCAGCGCGTGCAGCGGACATGCCCACTTTGTCCGGCGTGGCAAAAAAAACGACGTCCGCTGGCGCGGCGGAGCGAGGGTCCTCCGCGGCCAAAACAGGCAACGCGCAGAATCCCTCAAGATGCGGGTACACGCTGCAGATGGGGCTGCCCACGTCTTCACGTGCGATCAGGGAGACCAGTTGGGCCTCGGGGTGCTGCAACACCAGTTCGATGATGCCGATACCGCCGTAACCGGTGGCACCGACCACTTTGACTCGAAGCATAGCAAACCTTTCGTGATAAAAACGATTCGTACTATACTAAAAACCCGCACCTGATTCAAAAGGTGTCTTTAATGAAATTACGAAGCGTGTTATCCTAAGCGCGATTTTGAACGAACTCCGTATCCGTGACGCGGGAAACGAAACGAGATGGGTATGCGCATTGAATCGTGTGATTTCTTTGTGGTGGGGAGCGGCATTGCCGGACTGATGAGTGCGTTGTATTTGGCGCCGCATGGACGGGTCTTGCTGGTGACCAAGAAGAAGCTGGATGATTGTAACACCAACCGTGCGCAGGGCGGCATCGCCTGCGTGATGGATACGGCGGGCGACAGTTTCGAGCAACATGTGGCGGATACGCTGATTGCCGGCGCGGGCCTTTGTGACGAGCAGGTGGTCCGCAAGATTGTGTCGGGCGGCCCCGCGCGGATTGCCGATTTGGAGGCGCTGGGCGTGCGTTTTAACCGGCGCGCCGATGGAGAGCCGGGATATGATCTTGGGCGCGAGGGCGGGCATTCGCATCGCCGCGTGCTGCACGCGGGGGATATTACGGGTCAGCGCGTCGAGTCGGTCTTGGTGGATCAGATCCTCAAGCATCCGAACATCCAAACACTTGAATACACGATGGTGATCGACCTGATTACCACGCGCTGGCTGAAACAGACGGGCGAGAACCGGTGCGTGGGCGCGTATGTGCTCGACCAGAATTCGGGCGAGATCTATGCGGTGCGCACGTCGAGCACGGTTCTGGCAACGGGGGGGTGCGGGAAAGTGTATCTCTACACCTGCAACCCCGACATCGCGACCGGCGATGGCGTGGCGCTGGCGTGGCGGGCGGGCGCAGCGAGTGCAAACATGGAGTTTGTCCAGTTCCATCCCACCTGCCTCTATCATCCCAAAGCCAAACGGTTTCTCATCAGCGAGGCGGTGCGCGGCGAGGGGGCGGAACTGGTCGATGCCGCGGGGCGTCCGTTCATGAAGAAATACGACCCGCGTGGCGCGCTTGCGCCGCGCGACATCGTTGCGCGTGCGATCGACTCCGAAATGAAGCGTACGGGCGCGCCCTACTGCTGCCTCGACATCCGCCATAAATCCGAAGGTTTTTTGAAGGAGCGCTTTCCAAATATTTATGCGACGTGCTATCAATTCGGGATCGATATGGCGAAAGACTTGATCCCCATCGTGCCCTCGGCGCACTACTGTTGCGGCGGGATCCAGGCCACGGTGGACGGGATCACCTCTCTGCCTGGACTCTATGCGGTGGGAGAAACGGCCTGTACGGGACTGCACGGCGCCAACCGGCTGGCGAGCAATTCGCTGTTGGAGGCGCTGGTGTGCGCGTATGAAACCGCCGGACGTCTGCTCAACGATCCTCCACATCGGCCCGCTCCCGTGCGTATTCCGGATTGGCAATATGGCACGGCGGTGGCCAGCGACGAGGCGGTGATGGTGGCGCACAACTGGATGGAGATCCGCACCTGTATGTGGGACTACGTGGGCATCGTGCGGACCGACAAGCGCCTGGAGCGCGCGCGCCGTCGCATCCGCAACCTGCGCCGCGAGATCCGCGAGTATTACTTCGATTATCTGGTTGCGCCCGACACGTTAGAGCTGCGCAACATCGCGCTGGTCGGCGAGTTGATCGTGCGCAGTGCGATGCGTCGCAAAGAGAGCCGTGGCTTGCACTACACGCTGGACTATCCCGACACGAAACGTTTGGCCAAGGACACCGTGTTAACGGACCGCAAACGCTAGGGTTTTTCTGGAGCCAGGAAGGTCATGCTGACACGCGAATTCGCTTATGCGCTGCCCCCCGAATTGATCGCACAGGAACCGCCTGCTGAACGGGGCACGTCACGGATGCTGGTGCTGCATCGCGCCGGCGGCCATCTTGAGCATCGCAGGATAACCGATCTGCCGGAGTATCTGACGGCCGACGACGTCCTGATTCTCAACGATACGCGTGTCTTTCCGGCCCGTCTTCAGGGTGTGTGGTCGGACACGCGTGGTGCGCTGGAGCTGTTGTTGCTTGAACAGTTGCCGCTTCCGGCGGGCGTGGCAGGTGCGAAAGAGGTTTCGTACTGGAAGTGCCTGAGCGGTTCTGGAAGGCGCGTGCGGGTGGGGCAAAAGGCCCTCTTCGCAGAGGCGCGGCTTGAGGCCGAAGTCTGTGAACGTGCCGGCGAGGGTTTTTGCCTCGTGTTGTTTCGCTCCGAGGAACCCTTGATGGTTCTTTTGGACATGTATGGGCTGACACCGGTGCCGCCCTACATTTGGCGCAGCGGCGATGTGCGTCAGACGCGTATGGACCGCGAGCGCTATCAGACGATCTACGCGCGTGAGATTGGCGCGGTGGCCGCACCGACTGCCGGGTTGCACTTCAGCGAGGCCCTGTTCGCGGCTCTGGACGCAAAAGGTGTCCGGCGCGCTTACGTCACGCTACACGTGGGACCGGGCACGTTCAAGCCGGTCACCTGTGACGTGGTGGAAGAGCATTGCATGGAGGCTGAGCGTTACACGGTGCCTCGGGAGACGGCGGTGGCGATCGCGGACTGTCGCACACGCGGCGGACGTGTGCTGGCGGTGGGCAGCACCAGCGTAAGGACCTTGGAGACTGTGGCCGCAGCGCATGGCGGGCAAGTGGTGGCCGACTCCGGAACCAGTTCGGTTTTTATCTATCCGCCGTATCGCTTTTGTGCGACGGACCTGATGTTAACCAACTTTCATCTGCCGCAGTCGACGCTGCTCATGATGGTTGCGGCGCTGGCCGGACACGAACGGATTCTTTCGGCCTATCGCGAGGCGGTCGCCCAGCGTTACCGCTTCTTCAGCTACGGCGACTGCATGCTGATCGTGTGAGGGCCCGCTAATCGGTTAATCCTTCTCGTTTTTCAGCTCCCATCCGTTCGCAACATCCTCGAACGTCGGGTGGGCAATGTCGGGCGACAGCACATCCAACAGTCGTTGATAACATGCGTGCGCCAAGAGGCCTTGTTCTTGGCGATGCAGTTCCTTTACGAGCAGCGACAAATAGCGGACATACACCGCTGAGAGCGTTTGGGAAGGAAATTCGACAAGGGTTTCGGCAATAAAGTCAAGCGAGGCGGTGGCGAGGCCAAAGTTGCTGGCGGTTTGCCACTGGTTTTTTGAGAGATCGCCGGTGAAACGGCCGCGGAATACGCAC
>CAZXVN010000028.1:0-18650 GCA_964643945.1 uncultured Lentisphaeraceae bacterium
CATCGTCGGCATCGCCGCCGTGATCGCCGTCGTAGCCATCGGCCAAGGCGCGTCGGCCATGATGCTGAGCCAGATCAACAGCATGGGCAACAACCTGATCATGGTCTTCCCCGGAAGCCGAAGCCAAGGCGGCGTGCACTCCGGTTCCGGCGGCAGCCAGACCCTCACATCCGAAGACGGCGAGGCCGTCGCCCGCGACCTTCCGCACCTTGTGCGCGCCGTCACGCCGATGGTGCGCTCCGGGAGCCAGGTGATCTATCAGGACAACAACTGGTCCACGCAGATCCAAGGCGTTTCGATCGAGTTCCTCGAAGTCCGCAACTGGGAGATGGAGAGCGGTTCGTTCTTTACCGCCGCTGACCAGCGCGCCGGCTCGCGCGTGTGCGTGATCGGACGCACCGTCGCCGACAACCTCTTTCCGGATGACGACCCGACCGGCGCCAGCATCCGCATCCGCAACATGCCCTTCCGCGTCCTCGGCGTGCTGGCGCGCAAAGGCAGCAACTCGATGGGCTCCGACCAAGACGACACGATCATCGCCCCCTACACCACGGTGCGGCGCGTGTTGCAGAACTCGGTCTTCAACAACGTCAACATGCTGCTCATCAGCCTCTATTCGCTGAACGACATCCCCGCCGCCAAAGAGGAGGTCTCCTCACTGTTGCGCCAGCGCCATAAGCTCAGCCGCAACACCGACGACGACTTCAGCCTCATCGACATGACCGAGATTTCCAACACGATCGGCAGCATCACCAAACTGATGACGATCCTGCTCACGACGGTGGCGTCGATTTCGCTGCTGGTCGGAGGCATCGGCATCATGAACATCATGCTCGTCTCGGTCACGGAACGCACGCGCGAAATCGGCCTGCGCATGGCGGTCGGCGCCACCCCCAGCGACATTCTTTTGCAGTTCATCACAGAAGCCATGGCGCTTTCGACCGTCGGCGGCATCATCGGCGTGGTGGTCGGCATCGTCGGCGCGCGGACCGTGGGCAGGATCCAGGCGTGGCCGATCCTCATCACCGAGTCCTCAGTGCTCGTCGCCTTCCTCTTCAGCGCGGCGATCGGCGTCTTCTTCGGCTTCTACCCGGCGCTGCGCGCCTCGCGCCTCAACCCCATCGACTGCCTGCGCTACGAGTAACTGGACGATGGGGAGCGAGCCGCCTCAGAAATATCGCCGGGCCCGGCGCACGTCCTCGGCGATCTGCGCGATCAGAGACTCGGCGGAATCGAACACGCACTCGTCGCGCAGCCGCGCGAGGAAACAGACCTCGATGGTCTTGCCGTAGAGGTCGCCCTCGAAATCCAGAAGGTGTGTCTCTAGAATCGCGCTCTCCGGCTTCTCGTCGGTGAAGGTCGGATGCACCCCGAGATTGGACACGCCGTTGTGCGCAACACCGTCTGCGATCACGCGGACCGCATACACGCCGTTGGGCGGCAGCACGTCGGTACGCGGGTGAAGGTTTGCGGTGGCCATGTTGAGGGCCTGTCCCCTGCCGCGCCCGCGCACCACGACGTCGCGCACCGAGCAGGGCCGCCCCAGCATCGCGGCCGCGTCCTCCAACCGCCCGTCACGCACCGCCTGCCGGATACGCGTGCTGGAAATCTCCACGCCTTGGCAGTATACAAAAGGCACGATCACCACGCAGAACCCATAGCGTTTGCCGACCTGCGCCAACAACTCTGGCGTACCCGCCGCACGCCTTCCAAAACGCCAGTTTTTTCCGCACCGGATCTCGCTCAGGTTGGAGGCGGGCGACACTCCTGCCGCGTTGTCGCCTTCGCTGCGCGGCATCCCGCACAACCCTTGGATGAAGGTTTCGGGTTCCTGAACCGCAAGCTGGCGCGAAAACTCCAAGAGCAACACACCGTCTATGCCTGATTTCTCGAGCAGATGCAGGCGGTCTTCCAGCGTACACAGCAACGGCGGACACGTAGAGGGCGCCAGCACCGCCAAGGGGTGGCGGTCAAAAGTCAGCACCCACGCCTGACCACCGATTTCGCGTGCCCGCTCAATCGTGCTGGCGAGGACGAGCTGGTGGCCTTTATGCAACCCGTCAAAGAACCCGGCAGCCAACACCACAGGCTCAGGAATGCTTCGGAACTGCGACGGCTGTGTGAGGAGCTTCATGTTAAGAGGGGCTGTAAGGCACCGGGTTCAGCCGTTGGAGACGATTGCCCCGCCACGCATGCAAAAGGCACCATGCGGATAGTCAGCTGCTCCGGTGTCAGCTGCAGGATCGTGTCGAACGGCAACGCGTCTTTCACGTCAAACAACCCGGACTGCGTGCGGCGCAGCGCGTCGAGACAGGCGCCGCAGCCGAGTGCCTGCCCCACATCATGCACCAGCGTGCGCACGTAGGTGCCCTTGGTACAAAGCACCTCGAAAGTCACCAGCGGCGGCGCCCATTCCGTGAGCGCAAAGCGATAGATATGCACAAACCGCTGTTTACGCTCGATCTCCTGGCCTTTGCGGGCGAGTTTGTAAAGCGGCACGCCCTTCACCTTGATGGCTGAGACCATCGGCGGCATCTGAAAAATATCCCCGACACGTTCGGCCATCTGCGCCTCGACCTGTGCGCGTGCCACAGGCTCCCACGGCTTCTCTTCGAGCGTCTCGCCATCGCAGTCCTGCGAGGAGGTCGTGCGCCCGAGGCGCATCACGCCGGTGTACGCCTTGTCCCCGCCCATCAGTTGATCAGAAAGCTTGGTGCCCTTGCCAAGCAACACGATGAGCAGTCCGGTGGCGTTAGGGTCCAGCGTGCCGCCATGTCCGACCTTCTCGATGCAGAAGGTTTTGCGGATTTTATGGACAATGTCGTGCGACGTGGGGCCCACCGGTTTATCGACCAGCAAGACGCCGTCGAAAAGGCCCCGCCGTGAAGGTGCTTGTGCGAAAGACGGCATCGTTCCATGGCTCCCACATTACGCTCAGTTGGACTCGTCTTCAAGCGGCAGGTTTTCGTCGCCGGAGGCCGCCGGCACAGCGAGGTGGCTGAGCACATCGAGAATGTGATCGCCCTTCTCAACCGACCCGTCCAGCTCGAACCGCAGGCGCGGCGTGTATTTCAGTGTCAAGTCG
This sequence comes from uncultured Lentisphaeraceae bacterium, assembly GCA_964643945.1. Lineage (GTDB taxonomy): Bacteria > Verrucomicrobiota > Kiritimatiellia > RFP12 > UBA1067 > JAHFSX01. Next base: position 3,086 of record CAZXVN010000028.1, read on the forward strand.
CGGTTGATCAGTGCCTGCAACGCCTTCGCCTTGTTGGCGAGTTGGCGCAGGATGGCACCGCGCTCATGCTCATGTCCGAAAACCGAAACCGAAACTTTTGCGTTGCGGAGATTGCGTGCGGTCTCGACACGCGTGATCGTAATCGCCGCGAGATCGATCGGGTCACCCGCAAAAACCTTGTAAAGTGCGTCGCCAAGTTCACGGCGCAACAACGCGTTGACGCGCTCAAGACGGTCAATAGCCATATCGCCTCCTTCCGAGGGACGGGGTGTGGCCCCTAGGCGCCCGCACCGGCCGGGATCCTACAGGGTGCGGGGCAACTCTTCGAGAATATAACTCTCGATGATGTCACCCGTCTGGAAATCCTCGAACCCGTTGAACAGGATGCCGCACTCTTGCGAACCCGAGATTTCCGAGACTTCGTTCTGGAAGTGCTTGAGTGCGGAGAGCTTGCCGTCCCAGATTTTCTCCTTCTTGCGGAAAATACGATATCGGGCATCCGCGCGGAGCGTGCCGTCGAGCATCTGACAGCCTGCCACACGACCCGTCTTGCCGATGTCGAAAATGGCGCGGACCTCCGCATGCCCTTTGAGCACTTCCTTATACTCAGGAGGCAGCAGATCGAGCATGCGCTGCTTGACAAAGTCGATGAGCTCATAGATGATGCGGAAAGTGCTGATACGCACACCGTCATGGCGTGCGAGCTGCTGGACACCCGTCTCGCACCCGATACTGAACCCCACGATCAGCGCATGCCCCGCACCGGCTTTGTTCACGTCCGTCGCAGAGATGTTGCCAATGGACTCAGAGATGATGTTCAGAATCACCTTCTCGCTCTTGATCTCTTTCAGCGATTCGCAGACGGCTTCAGAAGAACCCTGGGTGTCCGCTTTGATGATCACCGCCAACTCACGACGTTGATTATCCTTGATGTGCGTCATGAGTTCGTCAAACGAAGTGGCCTTGGCGCTGACCAACTCCACCTGCTTGCGCTCTACTGCCGCATTCTCAGCCAGCTCGCGAGCCCGCTTCTCGTTCAACATCACGCGGAAGGCTGCGCCCGCCTCCGGCACCCCTGAGAGGCCCATACACTTCACCGCCGTTGCCGGCGTTGCGGATTTCACGCGCCGCCCGCGGTCATCGATCAGGCCGCGAATGCGCCCAATATGCTCACCGCACATGATGATGTCGCCAATGTTCAACGTGCCACCCGCGACCAGCAGCGTCGCGGTCGGGCCCAAACCCTGCTCGAGCTGGGCCTCGACCACAAATCCGTCGGCACGGCGCGAGGGGTTGGCCATGAGCTCCATAATGTCGGCCTGCAAAAGAATCATTTCGAGCAGATGGTCGACGCCCTGACCCGTGATCGCAGAGACCTCCGTACAGACCACATCGCCGCCCCACTCTTCCGGCGTCAAGCCTTCGCCTTGCAGCATCTGGCGCACACGATCCGGCTTGGCCGTCGGCAGGTCGCACTTGTTGATGGCCACCATGATCTGAACGCCGGCCTGCTGCGCGTGCTTGATCGCCTCGCGCGTCTGCGGCATGATGCCGTCATCCGCCGCAATGATAATCACCGCGATGTCCGTCAAGCTCGCGCCGCGGGCACGCATCGCCGAGAAGGCCGCATGACCGGGCGTATCCAAGAACGTGATCTTACGGCCGTTAACCTCGACCGTATAGGCACCGATATGCTGGGTAATGCCCCCCGCTTCGCCCGACGCGACACGCGTATTGCGGATGCGATCCATCAGCGATGTTTTACCGTGGTCGACATGTCCGAGGAACGTGATCACAGGCGGACGAGGCACCAGCTCTTCCGGCTTATCTTCCGGAATGGCATCGTCGGCGTCGTCGCTGCGCATCACCGGTTTACGCTCAGTCGACCGCTTCGCGCGTTCGATCTCGATCTTAAAACCGTACTTGTCAGCAATCTTCTGCGCCACATCAATCTCCACGCGCTGGTTGATCGACGCCAGAATGTTGAGCTGCATCAGATCGGCGATCAGGCGGTTCGGACGGAGTCCCATCTTGTCGGCCAAATCCTTCACGACGACGGCGCCGCGCAAGAGGAGCACACGGTCAGGCGCGATGGCCGTTGCCGGCGTTTGCGGCAGCGTCGCCTGCCCCGGACGTTGAGGCTGGAAACCGGTTTTCTGCGGCGGCGGCAGCCCTCGCAGCGGCGGACGAAGCACGTTCTTCTCGCGGCCCTTCTGGTTCTGCACCCGGGCCGGCTTGGGGAGTTCGCGAGGGACCTCTTTTGCGATACGTTCGATAAAGGCGGCGGCCACCTGCTCTTCAGGCTCCAGTTCGTCTTCAACCACGTAACGGGCGGGTTTCGGTTTCTGCGCTCCCTTGGCGAGATGCGTGACCTCGGCAGCCTCCTGCGGCCGCGCGACTGGCGCCGCAGCAGCGGCAGGCACGACAACGGGAGCGGGCTGCTTCACCTCCGCCACCGGCGTGGCGGCAACAACCGTTTCCGGCACCTTGGGCGGCGTTTCAGGGACAGTCACCGCAGGCCCAGTCGGCAGAGGCAACACCTGACCTCTCGCCCGCGCATCCATCTCCAATGCGCGGGAGCGGTTGGCTTCCAACACCGCACGGTCGGCCTTGTCCTGCGCGGCTCGGCACGACAACTCGACCGTCAACTTCTCCGCACGACGCGCGACACGTTCGGCGTTTTCGCGCTCCACATCCGTCGCCGGACGCTGCTTGAAATAATCCTGAAGACGCGACGCCTCTTGCGCGTCAAGCTTCGACAAAGGCGAATAGGCCTCGATACCTAACGCGTCTGCCTGCTTGAGGACCTCTGCGCTGGAGGTCTGAGCCTTCTTCGCAAGTTCACATACTCTCATCATACTCTCTTTATTCTCCCGCTTCTTCCACGCCGCTGGCCGCTTGTGCCGCAACCCAAATCTTACGCACCGTCTCTTCATCCAGGCCGGTGACTTCCTGCAAGTAGGGAATCTCCGCCTCAATAATGCCATCGGTTGTCAGGAAGCCGTTCGCAACCAAGGTGGAAGCCGTCTCCGCACTGATGTCCAACACCTCAGCCAGATTCGTGATCGCGGTGTCGCATTGCTCCTCGAAGGTGACCTCCTCGCCACTCTTCTGGATATCCACGCGCCACCCCGTAATCTTGGAAGCGAGCCGCACATTCTGCCCGCGCTTGCCGATCGCCAGCGAAAGCTGATCCGGCGCCACCGTCACATGGACCGTACGAGCCTCGTCCGGATCGACCACAACCCCCTCGAGCCGCGCAGGTGCCAACGCTTGCGCCACATACTGCTTGATGTCTTCGCTCCAGCGCACGATGTCGATCTTCTCACCGTTCAGCTCACGTACGATGTTGCGCACGCGCACCCCGCGCAAGCCCACACACGCACCGACCGGATCGACCCTCTCGTCGAGGGTCTTGACCGCGATCTTGGAACGGAACCCCGGGTCGCGCGCCACGCCCATCACTTCCACAATGCCGTCGGCGATCTCCGAAACCTCCAGCCGGAATAACGTCTTGACGAATTCGGGACAGGCGCGAGACAACACCACCGCCGGACCGTTCGCTCCGGACTGCACCCGGCAGACATAGGCGCGGATCCGGTCTCCCACGTTGTATTCCTCTGTCGGGATGCGCTCCTTGACCGGCAGCACGGCCTCGGTCTTGCCCAAATCGATGATCAGATCGCGGTGTGAAATCTGGTGGATCGTGCCGCTCACAATGTCGCCGATACGATCCTTGTACTCGTCGTACACATTCTTCCGCTCGGCCTAGCGAATCTTCTGCAGGATCATCTGCCGCGCCGTCTGCGCCGCGATACGCCCCAACTTCGCGGGCGGCACCTCGATCTCAATCGTGTCGCCTTGTTTCGCATCGGGCTTCAACGCCCGGGCTTTACGTACCGAAAGGAAACCAAGCCCCGTGTCGTCATCCGAAACAACCATCGTGTCGAACGCCTTAATGACCAACGCTTTGCGGTCAATTTCCACGCGCAAGTCATTCGACACTTCCAGACTCTTGCGGGCAGCCTGCTGAATCGCCGACTCAATCGCCTGAATAATGATCTCGCGGTTGACTCCGCGGTCACGCTCCAAGTAACTGATAATCGATAACAATTCGTTGTTCATCGCTGCACCGCCTTTCGCTTCAAAGTTCCACCAACAAAAAAGAGCGGGGAACCCCCACCCTTTTATTCCATAAAAAAAGAGAAGGCATATTACCTTTTACGGCACAGGATGTCAATGCCCAAAAACCCGCAGACCGGGCTTGCGCGGCCTCGTAAAAAGCGTTATCGTAAATGGTTTAGAAGGAATTTCATATCGTGTTCCGGTAACTGGAAACCCAGCACATTGACGGAGAAGACTATGACACACACGCTGCGACGCCGTGACTTTCTCAAAAGGGCGGGAGCCCTTGCGGTTTTCACCATCGTGCCGGCACATGTGTTGCGTGCGCAAACCGCACCCAGCAATCAGCTCACCCGCGCCATTCTGGGCTTTGGCGGCATCGCCCACTCGGACAACCACCTCGGCTACAAGGCCACGCGACTCGTCGCGCTGTGCGATGTGGACGCCAAGCATCTCGAAGAAGGTGTCCGCCTAGCCGGTGAAAACGGCTATGGCAAGATCGACGGCTACCGGGATTTTCGCGAGGTTCTCGCCCGCAAAGACGTGGACATCATCCACATCTGCACCCCGCCCCACTGGCATGGCCTGATGTCCGTCATGGCCGCCCAGGCCGGAAAAGACATCTGGTGCGAAAAACCCATGACCCGCACCATCGGCGAGGGCCGCCGCGTCATGGAGGCCGTCCAGGCCAACGGACGCATCTTCCGCCTCAACACCTGGTTCCGCTTCCAAAGCACGTTCTACGGTTTTGGCACCGAGGTCAAACCCATCAAGAAGATCATTGAGAACCGCCTGCTCGGCTGGCCCGTCAAAGCCGTTGTCGGCGAGACCACGGGCTTCACCCTCAAGTTCATGTGGAGCGGCATGACCAACCTCAAACCCGAACCGATACCGGACACGTTCGACTACAACCTCTGGCTCGGCCCTGCCCCCTTTAAGCCCTACCATCCTCACCGGACCCACGAAACGTTCCGCGGCTACTGGGACTACGACGGCGGTGGCCTCGGCGACATGGGCCAGCACTACCTCGACCCCGTCCAGTATCTCATGGAGAAGGACGACACCAGCCCAATCAAGGTCGAGATCGACGGTGCGCCCCAGCACCCCGACGCGGCGGGTTCTTTCCGCCGCATCACCTACACCTATGCGGACGGCTGTCAGCTCATCCTGGACGGCGACAATTCGCTCAAGGGTGCGCCTTTCCTTGAAGGCCCCGCAGGCAAAGTGTGGCCCAAAATGAAATCCGACATCCCCCATCTCGAAAACCTTCTGACCGAGTTGCCAGAGCCCGCACAGCAACAGACCGACTTCCTCGAGTCGGTCAAGCTGCGCCGCCCCTTCGCACTCAACGAGAAGAACGGGTTCCGCTCCGCCACCATCGTCAACCTCGGCATCACCGCCATGCGCCTCGGGCGCGGCTTCGCCTTTGACCCCGTCAAGCTCTGCGCCGTCAAAGACCCCGCCGCCGACCGATTCATCTGCCAGCCGATGCGCGCCCCATGGGCCCTGTAAGGCGGAAAGGTTTCAGGTGCGGGGATCAGGTTGTACCCAGCCAACCGGAGGCCCTCGCCTGAACCCCGCATCCTGAACGTCTGAACCTGTCTGAATCGAAAAAAGGACCGAACCATGAAAACGCCTCTCAGAAATTCCAGCCTCATCCTGTGCCTCCTGCTCGCTGCCGGCGCAACCGCCGCGCAGACCGCCGCGCAGTGGGCCGACCAGCAGAAAACCGCGCTGGCCGCGATTAACGAGGCAGCGCTCGCCGAAACCGTGAAGCAGGGCGAGCCCGCCTTCGCTGTCCTTTTCGGCGCGATCAAGACGGGCGGCGCCTCCGACGCCTTGGCCTCGACCCACATCGCGGCCCTGACACAATATGTGATGCTCCCCGGCCGCGACGCAGCCCGCAGGGCTTACACCGCGGCGCTGCTGGCAGCCGCCCAACACGCCACCGAGGCTGATGTCACCTGCTTTTTCCTCAACCAGCTCCGCTGGTGCGGTCTGCCGAAGCAGGTCTCAGCCATCCAAGCGTTCGAACAGTCAACCGACCCCAGCGTGGCCGAACTCGCCGCCATGGCCGTACAGGCGGTGACCGACGACCGCGCCTCCAAGGCTCCGCCCGTAACGGACACGCGCTACGCGGCCTTCCACAAAGAGCTTGCCGCTCTGAAGCCGAAGGCCCGCACTCCGCGGCTGCTGCAGGCGTTCGACGATCCCGACATGGCCTTGGCCGGTGTTGCGCTCGCTTGGGCCCGCACCGCAGGTGGCAAGGCCGAGACCAAGCTCTGGACCGCCAAGCTCGCCGCCGCAACCCATCCCGTCCGTAAAATCATGTTGCTTGACATGCTCGGAGAACGCGGCGACAAGGCCGCCGCCGACGCGGTCGCTGCACATCTCGCCGATGCGGACGACACCGTGGCATCCGCCGCGCAACACGCGCTCATCACCCTCGACCCGTCCGCCTTCGCCGCCCAGCTCCCCTCGCTGTTCAAAGACCTGCCGCCTGCGCGTTTCACGCTTGCCCGTGACGGCGTACGGCACCTCAAGACCGACCTCATCAAGACGCCGCTGACGAAGACTTACGACACCTTCAGCGACACCGGCAAGAAGGTCGCCCTTGAATTGATCAAAGAGCGCCGCATCGCCGAAGCCGTCACCCTCGGCCTCGCCGCGCTCGATTCGAAGGATGAAGAGGCCGTCATTGCCGGCTACCGCCTGTTGCGCGAAATCGCCGACAAAGAGCAGGCCGGCATGCTGGTCGCCAAGACGCTGGCCACCACGGGCCGCGTCACGCCCGAAGCGCAGACCACCCTCGCCGCCGCTGCCCGCCGCGACACTTCCGGGGCCTACGCCGCAGCCTTAGCTAAAGCCCTTCAGGCTGCTTCCGACGCTCAAAAGCCTCTCGCGCTGGAAACCGCCGCACGTTTAGGAGGCGACGCTCTGCTGAAAAACACCGAAGCGTCCGCGGCCTCGGCAAACAGTGACGTTTCAACCGCCGCCGTGCGTGCGCTGGCCGAGTGGGTCGACGCCGCTTCGGTTCCCGCCCTCCTGCGCCTGGCCATCACCGCTCCCGACGCTAAACGCCAGACTCTCGCCGTACGCGGCGTGTCAAAAAAACTGGGCGGAGCCGACACCGACAAGAAGGCCCTTTTGCCCGTGTGGGAAACGATCCGCAGCCAGCCCGGCAACGAAGAGAACAAGAAGGCCATCGACGACCTGTTCAAGTAGGACCCGGCGTCAGAAGGAAGGCCTTCTAGTCGCACTCATGTTCATTTTTCGGCCAACAGCCGCTGCTTCTGCTGTTCCGGCAGCGAGGTGCTGTTCAGCCATCGGATGGCCGAGGCCGGATCGGTGCGCAGCCAGTTCCGCGCAACATTTTCAATGGCATTGTTACGCTGGCTGGGGTCGGTCATGGTTTCTGCGAAGGGTGCCGCCATTTCGGGATATTGCCCTGAGAGGCTGTAAATGTAGTTCTGGACGGCGCTCTCGCGGGCGCTGTCCTCGGGCAGCGCGGCGAGCCACTGGCCGGCGGCGGCGGGATCATTCTGGGCCCAGCGCTGAACAACCGAGTGGAGCGCCTGTTGCCGGGTGTCACCGGAGAAACTGGCCGCCCACGCCGCCGCCGTCTGCGGATCGGCTTCTGCCCACTGGCCGACGACCGAGAGAGCGGCCTTGTTTTGCGCGTTACCCGCAGGCAGGCCAGCAACGAAATTCGCGGCAGCCTGCGGATCGTACTGAGCCATTCCGGGAATCAGCCCCTGCAGGAAGGAGTTTTTTGCCTCACCCTCCGGCAGGGATTGAAACCAGGAAGTCGCGGAGGCGGTGTCGTTTTCCGCCCACTGCCGCGCGGCTTGCTCCATGAAATTGTTCTGCTGGTTGCCCGCCGGCAGCGTCTGCGCGTATTGCAGCGCAGCCTGCGGATCCTGCTGCGACCACTGCTGGTTGACGGTGGCGAGCGCGGCTTGCTTGGCCTGGCCTTCCGGAAGGCCCTGCGCCCACGCGAGCGCGGCGGCCGCATCGGACTGCGCCCACTGGCTGGCGATACTGCCGATAAAACTGTCGCGTGCCTGCCCGGCTGGCAGTGTGCCGGCGAACTCGGCGGCCGTGATCGGGTCATTTTGCGCGAGTTGCCAACTCACGCTTTGCAGCGCATTGCGCTTCGCGTTGCCTTCGGGCAAAGAGCTGATCCAGTCCATCGCCGCCTGCGGATCGGATTGCGCAAGGCCGTTGGCAATCTGGCCGGCGACATTGTTCTGCGCGTTGCCGGGCGGCAGCAACGCAGCAAGCGTGATCGCCGCCTCCGGATCTTGCCAGGCGAGCGAAGTGACGACGCTCTGCAGAATTCTATTACGTTCCGCACCGGCCGGCAGGTTTTGGGCGAAATTCATGGCCGCCTCCGGATCCTGCTGGACCCAACCGTTGATGACGTTGCTCAGCAATTCGGTCCGGCTACGGCCCGCTGGCAGGCTGTCCACGAAGTCCATCGCTGACTGGGGATCCTGCTGCGCCCACTGCTGGCTGAGGTTGCTTAACGCCTGCTGTTTCGCCGGCCCTTCCGGCAATTGCTTCGCAACGGCCATCGCGCCGGACAGATCACTCTGCGCCCAAACGGAAAGGATGGAACTGACGGCATTGCGCTTGTCATTGGCGTTCGCCAGCGTGTTTGCCCAGGCCATCGCAGCCTGCGGGTCGTTCTGCGCCCAAGATCCTGCGATGCTCTGATACGCCTGCGACCGCTGCTGGCCGTTCGCCAACGCGGCCGCCTTGGCGACGGCGGTAAGCGGATCCTTGGTCGCCCAGTTCCCGAAAATGGCCGACACCCCCCAGCCCCAGCGTCCTGAATTCGCGCCGCCCAGACTCTGCACCAAATCCAGCGCCGCCTGCGGATCCGTTCCGCTCATGGGAATAAAAATGTTTTGCAAGAGCTGGTCGCGCAACGGCCCGCGCGGAAGTTGTTTCACCCACGCAACGACGCCGGGCGTATCCGTTTTCACCCATGCGGCGGCCACCATGCCAAGGGCGGCTTCGCGCTCCTGCCTACTGGTCAGCGCGTTGGCGTAGGCCATCGCCCCCGACACATCCGCTTCCGCCCAGCGCTGCAACAATTGCATCCGCACTCCCCAGCGCAGCTGTTGCGGCAAATTTTTGTCAACGAACGCCAGCAAAACAGGGAGGTCCGCCACGTCCACGCCGTCGAGCATCTTCATCCACTCCCGCTCGCCGCCGTACCCCCATTTCTGCATCCCGCCCTTCTTCATCTCCAAGATCTTCGCCTCGATCTCAGCGAGGGAGGGCTTGCCGGACTTCGCCGCGGCTTTGGCGGCCGTCTGCTTGGTCGGCGGATTATGCACGGGCGGCAGCGCCGCGGCCCCCGGCCGTTTGGCGGGGGCCTTCTTCGTCGCGACCTCCGGCGCGTTAGCCGCAGGCGCATACCGCCGCCCCAGCCAGTAACCGCCCGCCGCCATCAGAAACGCGAAAACGCCAATAAAGATGTTCTTTTTCATAATGCTCCAGCAGAATGGCACTGATTGATTTCGACCGTTACATGCACGATTTCTTCATGGATCCGAAGCGCGGCTCTGACGCGCTCGGACGTCAGAGCCGGGTCTTGGGTGACAACCACGAGCGCCACGGAATAGGCCCGCTTCCCGACCCGCCACACGTGCAGGTCAGCCAGCCTGGAACCGCCCGGAGAAAACCCAGCTTCAATGACCCCTCGGATCTCTTCCACGACGCCATGATCCATCTCGCGGTCCAGCAGCACCTTCCCCGTTTCAGCGGTCAGCCCGCGCGCCCAAACGATGATGAGCACGGCGCCCACGAGGCCCATCGCCGGATCCAGCCACGACCAGCCATACAGCCAGCCGCCCGCGAGGGCGACCATCGCCAGGACGGACGTGGCCGCGTCGGCGATCACGTGAAGATAGGCCGACTTCAGATTCAAGTCGTGGTGGTGATGGCCATGGCCATGGTCATGGCCGTGCTCCCTGCGGTGATGCGCGCCCCCCAGAATCCAGGCGCAAAGCAGGTTGACGGCCAAGCCGATGCCGGCGACCAGCAGGGCCTCCTGATAGCGGATCGGCTGCGGCGCAAGCAGGCGCCCGACCGAGCTCACCACCATCATGAACGCGACGCAGACCAGCAGAATGGCGCTGGTGTAGCCGGCGAGAACTTCGATCTTCCAGGTGCCGAACGCGAAGCGGGGATCGCGGGCGTAGCGCCGCGCCGCCACGTAGGCGAACGCGCTCAGGCCCAGCGCCAAAGCATGCGAACTCATGTGCCAGCCGTCCGCCAGCAGCGCCATGGAATTATACCACCAGCCGGCCGCAATCTCGGCCACCATCATGCCGAGCGTGATCCACATCACGGCCTTGGCGCCGCGCTCCGCCGACGGGTTCCCGGCATCGAACACATGCCCGTGTTGCCAGCGGGCGAGATCAGGAGAGGGCATCATCGGACTCCACCTTCTGGTTCATTGGGCTCATTTCTCCGCGGCGCGCGGTCACACCTTCGCCACGGCGACCGCCACCGCATGCCCGTTGAGGTCGGCGGCCTCGGCTGCGACCTGCGCGAAGACCAAACTCTCGCACAGGGTCTCGGCCTTCACATAGTCGTTGTGCCGCTCGATGGCCGTTCGGGCTTTAGAGGGACAATAAAATAGAATTTCTTCAATAAGGAAGCAACATCATATTGACTTCAGACGTCCAGACGTCTATTATTTCAATATGTCAACTGAGCAAAAAAGATTGCCGCCGGGCCGTGTCAGAGATGCCATTATCGATACCGTCAAACAAGCACAACGCCCACTTTCTGTGAAAGAAATCGCCGACACCGTCAAACAACACCTCGGTGATGTGCCCACATCGTCCATCCGGTCTTACCTTCGCTTGAACACCCCTGAGCTTTTCGTCCGCGAAACACGCGGCTTCTACGCATGCTCCTTTATCCAACCGGATTTTATTACACCGGCTGAAACAGTCCCTCATAAAGCAAGAAGACTGCCCTCTCAGAAGATCGGTCGCCAAGCGACCTTGTTCAATGCCGACTGCTTCGACTGGCTAACCCGTCTAGCACCCAACAGCCTTCATGCCGTTGTCACAGACCCGCCCTACGGTCTTTTTGAATATACGGAAGAACAGATCGCTAAATTGCGTGGTGGTCGCGGCGGCGTTTGGCGCATTCCGCCCTCGTTCGACGGGCATATACGTTCCCCGCTCCCCCGTTTTACAGTGCTCTCGCCTGTCCAACTCCAAGACCTGCGAAAGTTTTTCACGGAGTGGGGCAGATTGTTGTTATCCAAACTCGTCCCGGGCTCGAACGTGGTTGTTGCGTCAAATCCCCTGCTCTCCTACATCGTCTCGGATGCACTGACCAACGCGGGCCTTGAGCGTCGCGGCGAGATCATCCGGTTGACGATGACCCTGCGCGGCGGCGACCGCCCCAAAGCCGCGCACGAAGAGTTCTCCGAAATCAGCGTCATGCCTCGTTCGATGTGGGAGCCTTGGCTCGTCTACCGCAAACCCATCGAAGGACGAGTGCAAGACAATCTTCGCAAATGGGGCACTGGCGGATTTCGTCGCCCGGAGAAAGACAAACCGTTCGGCGACGTGATAGCCTCCGCACCTACGCGGAAGACCGAACGCGACCTCGCCCCTCACCCCAGCCTCAAACCGCAAGCCTTCTTGCGGCAAATCGTCCGTGCCGTACTGCCGCTTGGCAAGGGCATTGTCACCGACACCTTCGCCGGCTCCGGTTCCACCCTCGCAGCCGCCGAAGCGGTCGGTTATGAGAGCATGGGAGTTGAGAAAGACGAGACTTATTTTAGGCTGGCCTGTGATTCCATTCCGCGTTTAGCAGCCTACGAACCGGACACAAGAATCGTCGCGTCAGCATCGCGTCCTGAGACGGTATATCCAGCTTTCCCGGAGTTTAGCGATGCCCTCACGATGTAGAGTCGCCGTCCGAGTACCCAACTCGCCTCGCGCATTCTTGCGAAAATCTTCCACCGTCACATGTCCGAGATATATCTCGGTGAACGCCATTGGCTGACGGTTTGCGGCGGGTTCGGTTTCATTGTCGACATCATAGACAAACACGCACATCCACTGGTTTCGTGCGCCGTGTGTATCCACTGCTCCGCCTGACTTGCGCGTGGTCTTGATCTCGATACCCTGATCGCCAGCTTTCACCGCGTTCTTTGTATACACACCCCTGACGATCAGGTCGGGATGTCCATTGAAGTAAGTGTTCTCGCACAACGACCGTGAATGTTTGGCCAGACTCGCTGTTAGCATATCTGAAAGCACACCCGACATGATCGCGGGACGCAACATGTCGTCCAGCCTTTTCAGCCCTTTTGCCAGCAAAGCCGAGTTGACGTCAAAGAAAAAGTCATAAACGTCCAGCACGGCCATGCGGAAATCATCCAAGCGCAACTCAAACGGTAAATCTACTTGCGCATTGAACTCACCTTGAACAAGCGTGTTCTTAACGATTGGCATACAAAGAACCTTTCTACACCTTCGCGACCGCAACCTTGACGGCGTGACCGTTGAGGTCGGCGGGGTCAGCGGCGGTGAGGTCAAAACACAGGTGCTCGCACAAGGTCTCGGCTTTGACGTAGTCGGCGAAGCGCCCAATGGCTGCACGGACTTCAGCGTCGCATTCGACCGTCACGACGATACGCTGCGTCACCTCGAAGTCCGCTTCCTTACGCAGGTTCTGCACGCGGCTGACAAACTCGCGGGCCAACCCTTCCCTGATCAGTTCGGGCGTGAGTGCGGTTTCGAGGCCGACGATCACATCGCCCTCGGAAGCCACCACGAGGCCCGCCTTGGGCGCACGTTGCACCACCACGTCTTCGGCGGTCAGAACCAGGGTCTCGCCTGCGACTTCAAGCGTGGCCTCGCGGTTGGAGGCCAAGGCCGCGGCCTGCGCCGAAGAAAGTCCCGCGATAGCGGCGGCCACGGTTTTCATCTTCGCGCCGAACTTAGGCCCCAATTTGCGGAAATCGGCCTTTACGGAAACGTCAGCCAAGGCAGTCTCATCCGAGCCATACGCCACAGCTTTAATGTTGAGTTCATCGGTGACCAAATCCTCGAAGCCCTCCAACAGGGCGCGGATCTCCGGTTTCGCCGAGACCACATGAATGACCGAAAGCGGCTGCCGCACCTTGAGGTCGTTCTCCGTGCGGAGCTGGCGTCCGAGCCGCACCACGCTCTGCACCAGCGCCATGCGGCGCTCAAGAGCCTCGTCGCGCGCTGCGGCGTCGGCTGTCGGGAAGTCGCACAGGTGCACCGACTCGGGCATCGACGCGCCTTTGAGGTTGCGGTAGATCGCCTCGCTGATGAAAGGCGTAAAGGGCGCGGCCACCTGGCTGAGCTGCACCAGCACATACCGCAAGGTCCGATACGCGTGCATCTTGTCGTCGTCGTTCTGCGATTTCCAGAAGCGGCGGCGGCTACGGCGGATGTACCAGTTGGTCAGGTCTTCAATAAAATTGACGAACGGGCGCACCGAACGCTGGAGATCGTAAACATCCATCGCCTCGGTCACCTCCTGGATGAGCGTCTCGAGCGAACTGACGATCCAGCGATCGAGCACGTTCAGGCTCGTGGGCTTAACCAGCTCAGCGTCATGAAAACCGTCCACGTTGGCGTAGGTCACGAAGAAGCTGTAGGCATTCCACCACGGAATCAGCAGGTCGCGCAGGATCTGCTTCACACCGCTCTCTGAGAAGCGCAGGTTTTCGGCTCGCACCACCGGCGAGTAGATCAGATAGAGCCGCAGCGCGTCCGCGCCGTAGGCATCGAGGATATGGTTCGGGTCGGGATAGTTCTTGAGGCGCTTGGACATCTTCTTGCCGTCCTCGGCCAACACCAGCCCGTTCACAACCACATTCTTGAAAGGTGCCTGATCGAACAGACAAGTCCCGAGCACCATCAGGGTGTAGAACCAGCCGCGCGTCTGGTCGAGGCCCTCGGCGATGAAGTCCGCCGGGAAAAACTTGGAAACGTCGGGACTCCCGACTCCCGACTCCTGACCCCCGTCTCCTGAACCCTGAACCCCGAAGGGGTAGTGCTGCTGCGCATAGGGCATGGCGCCGGACTCGAACCAGCAGTCGAGCACCTCGGGTGTGCGGCGGTAGGTTTTGCCGTCCCTGTGGATGACCACCTTGTCGACGAAATGCTTGTGGAGGTCGGTGACCTTCACGCCGGAGAGCGCCTCCAATTCAGCGACCGAGCCCACACAGACCGTGTCCGCCGCGTCCCGTTCGTTGACCCACACGGGGATGCAGGAGCCCCAGAAGCGGTTGCGGCTGATGTTCCAGTCGCGCGCCTCTTTGAGCCAGTTGCCGAAGCGCTTGTCTCCCACGTAATCGGGCATCCAGTGTACGCTGTCGTTATTGCGCGTCAGCCGGTCGTGCAAGTCCTCCACGCGCACGTACCACGCCTCGATCGCGCGGTAAACGAGCGGCGTGTCGGTGCGGTCGCAGAAAGGATAACTGTGTACGACGGTCGTCTGATGCACCAGCTTGCCTTCATGCTTCAGCCGTTTGATCAGGTCCTTATCACAATCCTTGCAGAAGCGGCCCTTGTATTCGGGCAGGGTGTCGGTAAAATTGCAGGAGGCGTCGAGCGGATCAACCATCACGCTCAGCCCCGCCTCTTTGCAGACGCGGAAATCGTCCTCGCCATAGGCCGGTGCCAAGTGCACCAGTCCGGTGCCGTCTCCGGTGCTCACGAATGCGTCGTTCAACACACGGAACGCGCCCGCCGTCGCATAGTCGGCGAAATACGGGAAGATCGGCTCATAGGACCACCCCTTTAGCGCGGAGCCCTTCAGCGTGGCGAGAATCTGACACCCCTCGGCGTTCTTGTAATAAGCGGCCCGCCGCGCCTCAGCCATAACGAAGCAGACCTGATCCGCAAGATCGCGCACCACCACGTAATCGATATCCGGCCCGGCGCAGATCGCCAGATTTTCTGGAAGCGTCCATGGCGTGGTGGTCCAGACCAGCAGGTTTGTCTCGCCCCAAGCGGGGTCAGCACCTTCCAGCACTTTCGCGCGCACAGTGATCGCGGGATCCTGCACGTCCTTGTAGTTGCTGCCCGCCTCAAAGTTGCTGAGCGGGGTGCTGAGCTTCCAGCTGTACGGCATAATACGGTAGGACTTGTAGACGCGGCCATGCTCCCACAGCTGTTTAAACACCCACCAGATGCTCTCCATAAAGGCGGGGTCCATCGTCTTATAGTCATTGTCGAAATCGACCCAGCGGCCCATGCGCGTCACGGTCTTGCGCCACTCGCCCACATACGTAAGCACCATCGAACGGCACTGCTCGTTGAAGGTGTCCACGCCGAGTTGACCTATCTCGTGCGCGCCGCTCACACCGAGCGCCTCCTGCGCCAGCGCCTCGATCGGCAGCCCGTGGCAATCCCAG
>CAZXVN010000029.1:0-1843 GCA_964643945.1 uncultured Lentisphaeraceae bacterium
ATGGCGCGGGACCAGTTGACGATCTCGGCACCTCCGGCGCCGATGTACTGGGCGAACATATCGACGCCCCAGCCCTCGCGCTCGTCCTTGTCCGAGGGGGGCTTATTGGTGTGGTGAATGAACATCACGGCGGCGCGGTCCACGCCGAAGTCGTCAGGGTGTTTGATGGCCGAATCGAGCCAGTTGCGGAAAAACGTGGAAAGCTCCACGTTCTTGGAGCAGTCTGCGCCGAAGTAAGACTGGAACGGGTTGACCATCACGAGGTCGATCAGGGGGTCGACGCGGAGCAGTTCCGCGATCTCCTCAACGAACGCCTGGCCGGTCAGGGCGACGGCCTTGCTCATGCGGACGCGGGCCGACTCCGGGCAATCGGGGGTGCCGAGGACGTGTTCGATCTCCATTTCATCGAACCCGAAATCGTTGACGAGCCCCTCCGTTATTTTGTCGCGGAAGAAGGCGATCTCGTTATTGTCGTCTTCGGCTTGAATGATTTCTATCCGGAGCGGCCGGACGGGGGCCACGCCGAAAAACGGTTTGCCGAGCGCCCAGCAGATGGCACACTGGATCGTCATCACGGACTTGCCCACGCCCGAGGGTGCGACGATGAACGCGCCGCCGCCCTTGCGGAGCCAGCCGCCGCAGAACAAGGCGGCGGGATTGTCTTTTTCGGGCAGGGGCTTTGGGAACAGGCCCAGCGGCACCCTGGCGAGCTTGAGGACGCGGGGGGCTGCATGAACAGGGTCGACGGACGCGGACACGGCCTGAGCCAAGGCCGAGGGCGCTGCGCTCAAATCCGCTGGCTGGCGGCTGGCGGCCGCCGCCGGCGCATCGGGGAAAGGCAACGGGCCTTCCGGCAGCGCCGGCAAGGGATCCGGCGGCGTGACGTTCAAAAACTGCCCGCCGAGCAGCAGGTCCATCGTCGTGGGCTTTTTAACATATTTGCTGTCGTTCTCGTTCACACACACCCCGATTCTTGAAGTAAACAATTTTCTGCCTCACTTGAGATCCGTCAGGCTTGTAGCGCGTGCCGCCCGGCATCCGGAGCCAGCCGCAGGTGTCCCAGCGGGTGCGGTCCGCACCCATGGCGCAGGCCAGGGCGAAGAAACGCGCCAGCTCGCGCGGCTCGGCGCCCTCGCAATAGAACCAACAATGCAGGCTTTTGCCCCCCGAATCCACGGCAAGGGCCAGTGGCAACCCACGGTCAAGGTAACCTGCCACACGCGCCTGCATCGTCCGGTCCATGCGCGGGTCATCGAACTCCGCCACGAGCCAGCGGCGCAACGCGATGTTCGACTGGCAGCGCACAGAAGGCCGGCCGTCGACCGTAGTGCCCGAGGGCCCCGCCAGAGGGTTGACACAAAGGAACTGGGCGGAACCCGCGCGCGGCAACCACTGCTCCAGCGGCCAAGCGACCGCGGTCTCGCAGCGCCAGCACGCGCAGACCAGCTCGCCGGGCTTGAACAGCAAGGCCAGCGCCTCGTCCGCCGTCATGCCCGTATCGGCCGTGCCGTCGAACAGAAGCGGCGCGCCCTTCACCGCAGTCAGCGTTTCCTCATACATGAACTTCGGCCAGTCGACCGCCTTAGGTTTCTTTTCACCCTCGCAGGGCGCCTCGTACGCCAGGCGCACAGCGGCCTCGATCTCGCGGTCCGGGATGCGCCGGTGGGAGATCCACCCGTCACAGCACTTGCGGAGGAAGGCAAAGCACCGCGGACCGTCAAGCGTGTCCCGCAGGCCGTTGGCCACGCGGGCAAGCCAGCGGTGGCATTCGCCGGCAACCGGCCCCTCCTCAAGCAGGGCGGCGGTCCTCTCCGAAAACGGGTACAGCCTCGCCATGACCGCC
>CAZXVN010000030.1:0-4358 GCA_964643945.1 uncultured Lentisphaeraceae bacterium
TGGGCAGCGCAAGCGCCGAAGCGGTGGTGGTCAGGAACACTCTGCGTGAGAGTTGTTTGTTCATCTCTTGTTGTCTCCCCATATTTCAAACAGGGACAGTTCCCCAAACTGTCCGCGGACGCCTCGGGGAGGCGTCCCCACCTTTACTTGACGGCAGGGACGGTTCCCCGAACCGTCCGACGCGCTCGGAAATCGCGGGCCACCTTGGGCAGCGCGGGCGCTCCTGCCTGTGCGGGTACGCACGCAGACAGGCCGTGCACGCCTTGCGGACGCCTCGGGGAGGCGTCCCGGCCGATTGCTCCAAGATGAAAGATCCCCAGCAAGCCCTCCACGATGGCCTGGCGTTCGGACGGCTTGGCGATGTGCGGCTCGAAGCCCGCCCTCAATTTGAGGCCCTCCATCGCCTCCAGCATCAAATCCACGTCCCTCCGCGCATCCCTGTGCGAAACGGTCTCGGCCGCCTGCGCGGCCGTCACGAGGCCGACATAGAACTCGCGCACGGAACTGTAGAACCGGGTCCAACTGGCCAGCACGTCCGCGTCCTCCTGCATCAGCATGAAGATGCCGGTGGTGAAGAGCCTGTTCCGTTGGTCGATGATGCAGGAGTCGACGCTGAAAGTCACCGTGCGCCGCAGACGTTCCAGCGGCGCAATCGGCGGCGCGGTCACCGCCTGAACATCCGCCTGCCACTGCCGGTAATAGTGCTGGCAGGCGGCGAGGATCAGCTCCTTCTTGTTCTTGAAATGCCAATACAGGCTGCCTTTGGTCACGCCGGCGCGTCCGGCGACCTGGTCGAGGTTGACGTTGGCGAAGCCGTTGTCGGCGAAGAGTTCGAACGCGCTCTGGGCGAGAAGCGGCGGCATGTGCGGTGCCGAAGCTCGGGAGATGGTTTTTTTCATCATGTCCATACTTTACGGTCTGGCCTGACAGCCTGTCAAGCAAAGCCCCGAAGCCAGCAGCGCGCGTCAATTGATGCGGATCAGCGTGCATTTGGGAGGCAGCGGCCCCAGAGGCGCCGGCAGCTTCAGGTTCTCGCCCTGCGCCACGTAGATATCGATGTACCCCGCGTTCTGGGAGCCCAGCAACTGCGCGGACTGGCCATTTCCGTTCGAGACAATTGTTCCCGTCGGCAGACCATGCGCCTGCCAGTCACCTTTTTTTGAGGAGATGTCAAAGCCGAAGGTGTGCGATTCAAAGTCATCCACCAGCACGAAGTCCCCGGCACGCGCCAGTCCCGCAACAAGTGTTGCCGCCAAAATGAAAGTCCGACTCTTTTCACGTTGCCTCATTTGAGTGCTCCTTCCGAAGCGTGTTCAGTTCAGACGTTTAACATGACATCCATACTATACCGTACAGTATAGTCAGAGGGCAAGGCGCTTTTTAGTTTTTTTCAGTTTTTTTGTCAGCTATGCATTACCGCGTTCGAGGTTGAGGGTCAGCAGGCGTTCGAGAATGGCGTCGTCGGTGAGGTCGGCGGGCCATGCGGGGGATTACGGCAAGCGCGTACTGGAAAGACTCGGGTTAAATGATCCGCCATCGACCCGGGCGTGAGCTACCGATGGGGGGTTCGGTGAATGTGGGAAGAAAAAACTTATGATTGCGAATCGGAAGAGACTCATGCTCGCCCGCGTCGTGCTGGCCATAACCCCGGTGTGGTTCGACCTTCTGGACGCGGATGGACAGGTGGCGCATTGTGAATAGCAGCGCAACCAATATCGGGTTCGTTCTCTTCATTCAGACGCAGATGACCGCTGAGGAGACTCCTGTCTCACCGGAGCAGCAAAGCAGCGCAGCATTTTATTTCAACCCGTCCGGGAAGATCGTCGCGCAGAGCGGCGCGGAGTGGCGAACCTGCGATGCGTTCACTGCGGCAAGCAACGAGTGGGTCAGGATCACGTTCAAGCTCAACTACGCGGCACGCGTCTGCTTGTGAAATAGGGCGTTACGACGGATACGGGGGGCTGCCCCTTTCGCTTCAAGATGCCGATCACCGAAAGAGGGATTGACGGCACACATGAAGATGTGTGAGACTATGTGTGGAGGTGAGCTATGGCCACAAATCTTGAACTTGACGACCGCCTTATTCGGCAAGCGGTCAAGCTCGGAGGGCATCGAACAAAAAAAGCGGCGGTGACCCAAGCGTTGTCCGACTATGTCTCCCATCTGAAACAAGAAGGCATACTCGATCTGTTTGGCAAGGTGGATTATGATCCTGATTATAATCATAAACGCCAAAGGGCAAGGGCATGAGAGTGCTTGTGGACACAAGTATCTGGTCGCTCGCTTTGCGTCGCTCGGGTTCCGTTCAGAGTCCAGAAGTTGCGGAATTGCGTCGGCTGATTACCGCCCATGTGGTTGAAATCATCGGGCCTGTCCGACAAGAGGTGCTCTCCGGCATACGGAACACGTCTCAGTTTGATCGGCTGGAGTTGTCGCTAGCGGCTTTTCCCGACTTAACCTTACAGGCAGAAGATCATGTCACGGCCGCCAAATTCTTTAATCTGTGTCGAGCTAAAGGGATACAGGGATCGAACACCGATTTTCTGATTTGTGCAATAGCCGTCCGACACGACTTGGCCATTTTCACGACAGACCTGGACTTCGGGCATTTCTCCAAATGTCTTCCGATTGTCATGCACGAGTTGAGGAAAACAGCCTGAATGGCCGCATCGCGAACACGCCCGCTCCTGTGGCTTCGCACAGGCTCAGCTGAACACAGCGGTCTTTCTTCTTGATCGGGCGGCCGCAATTATTCTTTTTGGAATGTACGGAAAATCAGGTACTCTTTTCGCCATGGACAAGCTGCGAGAGGCATACGGGGAACTTCGGGAAAAGGTGCTTGCGCTGCGCGACGGGGCGACCGGCGTCTGGACGGGAGAGCTTTCCTCGAGCGCCCTGGGCACCGCCTTGGCGATCAGCGCGCTCGGGGCGGACAGCGAAACTGACCGCACGTTAGCCCGCGCCGGCGCGGCGTGGCTGGCCGCGCACGCCAACGCCGACGGCGGGTGGGGAGACACGCCGGAGAGCGCCTCGAACCTGAGCACCACGCTGATCGCGGCCGCCGCGCTGCGGGGTTCGGGAGGCAGGGGGCAGGGGTCGGGGTTCAGGGTTCAGGAGGAGAGAGCCGAGGCGTGGATTGCGGCGCGGGCCGGGAGCTTAGACCCGGAGGCGGTTGCGTCGGCCTTGACGAGGGTTTACGGCGCAGACCGCACCTTCGCGGTGCCGATCCTGGCGTATCTCGCGATGTGCGGCGAGGAGGACGACGCGTGGCTGAGCGTGCCGCCGCTGCCGTTCCTGCTGGCGCTGCTGCCGCAGGGGCTGTACCGCTTCTTCCGCCTGCAGGTGGTGAGCTACGCGCTGCCCGCGCTGATCGCGGTCGGGCTCTGCCGCCACGTCTGCGCGGCGAGGGCGCGCGGCAGGCCGGCGTGGGGCCGCTGGTTCGCCGGCCCGCTGCTGCGGCGGCTGGCGCGCTTGCAGCCGGAGCACGGCGGGTATCTGGACGCGATCCCGCTGACCGCGTTCGTCTGCCTCGCGCTGCGGCACGCCGGTTACGGGGAGCATCCGGTGGCGCAGAGGGGGCTCGCGTTTTTGCGCCAGGCGGCGCGCAGCGACGGGAGCTGGGCTATCGACTCCAACCTGCGCACGTGGGTGACGAGCCTCGCGGCAAGGGCGCTGTACAGTTCCGCGGCTCGCGGGGACGCTCGCCCTCCAGGCGAACCGGCCACAGATGGAGGGCGAGCGTCCCCGCGAGCCGCGGCAGAACGGGTCGCGGCGTGGCTGCTGGAAACGCAGCTGAAAAAGAAGCACCCGTTCACTGGCGCGGCGCCGGGCGGGTGGGCGTGGACCGACCTGCCCGGCGGCGTGCCGGACGCGGACGACACGGCCGGGGCGCTGGTCGCGCTGAAGCGGATGCAGGAGGCGGGCTGCTCGGCCGACGTGTCGGCGGCGGTGGAAAACGGCGTGCGCTGGCTGCTGGAGATGCAGAACGCGGACGGCGGCATGCCGACCTTCTGCCGCGGCTGGGGGCGGCTGCCCTTCGACCGGAGCTGCCCGGACATCAGCGCGCACGCGCTGTCCGCGCTCGCGGCGTGGTTCGAGTTAGGAGTGAGGAGTGAGGAGTCAGGAGTCGGCAAAGAGTCCGAGCGGGTGCGCCGCGCCGCGGGAGGGCTGATCCGGTATCTGAAAAAGGCGCAGGCGGCGGACGGCAGCTGGGTGCCGCTGTGGTTCGGGCATCAGGACCGGGCGGACGGCAAGAACCCGGTGGTCGGCACCGCCCGCGTGGTGGACGCCCTGCGCGCCACGCTGGACGCGTGGCACGAGTTAGGAGTGAGGAGTGAGGAGTTGGGAGTCGGGAGAAT
>CAZXVN010000031.1:0-4890 GCA_964643945.1 uncultured Lentisphaeraceae bacterium
TGGACGAGCAGACCGGGAAGCCCCTTTGGCGGCTGGTGATCCCGGCCTGTACGCACAAGCACAAGAGTTCTCGCTTCGACGACATGGAACTGGGCATCTGTTCGGCGCCCGCGGTGGACGGGGATCGGCTCTACCTCGTGACGAACCGCTGCGAAGTTCTGTGCGCGGACGTCGCCGGCCTGCAAAACGGCAACGCGGGTCCGTTCACCGACGAAGGCCACTACCTGTGCGACACGCGCATCTTCCCCGACAAACCGGGCCGCTTCGGTGTCACGAACACGCCCCCCCTGTTACCCCCGCTTGAACTCCAGCCCGGCGATGCCGACATCGTCTGGCGTTACGACTTTATCGAGGCGCTGGACGTCTGGCCGCAAGACGCCGTCGACTGTTCGATCCTTGTGTTCGGCGACTATCTTTTCGTCTGCACCTGCAACGGCGTGGACAAGTCGCACACGAAGATTCCCTCGCCTCAGGCGCCCGACATGATCGTACTCGACAAGAAGACCGGCAAACTGGTGGCTGTCATCGACCAACCGCTCGGCCACGCGATCTTCCATGGCGACTGGTCTTCGCCGACGCTCGCCCGTATCAACGGGCAAGACCTGGTCGTCTGGGGCGGCGGCGATGGCATCTGCTACGCATTCGACGCGCGGTTCGAACCCGGCCAAGGCAACGCGCCCGGCACATTGAAAAAAGTCTGGTGGTTCGACTGCAACCCGCCGCACAACAAGGTGAAGGACGGCAAGCCGATCCCCTACAAAAAGGCCGGGGAAGGCCCCAGCGAGATCATCGCCACGCCCGTGATCGCCAACAGCCGCATCTACCTGGCCGTGGGGCAGGACAGTCGCCACGGCACGGGTAAAGGATGCCTCTCATGCATCGATGCGACGCTGAAGGGCGACATCACCGAGACAGGAAAGATTTGGCAGTGCTTCGACGTGGACCGCAGTTTCTCAAGCGCGGCAGTGACCCGAGACGGTTTGGTTTTCATCGCCGACTACACGGGTATCCTGCGCTGCCTCGACGCCGACACCGGCAAGGAATATTGGGCGCACGATCTCAAAGGACGGGTCTTCTGTTCGCCGCTGTGCGCCGACGGCAAGGTCTATATTGGCACCGAGGCGGGCCGTTTGACCGTCGCTTCGGCAACGCGCGAGAAAAAGATTCTCTCAGAAGTCCGTTTCGACGGCCCCATCTACGCCACGCCCGTGGCCGCCAACGGGGTGCTTTACATCGCCTCACAGCGCAAGCTCTACGCCTTCCAACAGCCTCTGGCTCAGCCCAAGAGGTAACGGATCACATCGGCCGCCTTATAGTTTGGATGCTCCCGCGTGCAAAAGCGCCCGATGTTGGCGAAATCGTCGCCCAGCGTCAGAATGCACGGCTCACGGTCACCACCCGGCACGCGCTGTCCCAGGCCGATGTTGGCGAAGAGACCGTTGCAGATGCACTTGCGGCCCACGGTGTCCTCAAGCGTGCCGCCCTTGGCCAGATACGCCTCCACCGGCTCTGCGGGACAGCGGTACCCGACGGATCCGTCGTCTTTACGGTAGGCCTCGCGCAGATAACCGAGGTCACAGATCCGATGGCGCTGAGCATACACCGCAGCCTCGGAAAAAGTCCCCTCCAGTTGCGCAACCTTAAACGGAAAACCCGTGGGGGAAGCCACCGGGTCAGTAAAGACACGGGCCTCACCCGCCAAAGCCTTGCGCACCAAGGCCAGCCGGACTTCTGGAAGGAGGGCCGACTCGACGCAAAGTGCGAAGGGCGTGCCGACCTGCACACCGGCCGCACCCTCGGCTAGGGCAGCCCGCACCCCCTCTGGCGAGCCGCAGGCCCCGCCCAGCCAGAAGGGCAGGCCCACTTTGCGGATAGCCTCCAAATTGACCACGTCGCGCGACCCGTAAATAGGCTGGCCATCCGGCGTCAAATGCAGTTGCCCGCGCGGCGGCGCGTTGTGTCCGCCCGCCAAAGGACCTTCGATCACAAACCCCTCCACGCTGCCACCCGCTTTACGCAACAGCATCGTGGCCAGCGTGTCCGAAGAGATGATCGGCAGAAAATCCGGCCGCTTCAGCGGCGGCAAGGTGAATCCGTCCTCGAGATAGAGGGCCGGATCAAATATGGTATGACACTCGGTGTCAGGTTGTGCGCCGTGCACCTTGATCGGATACATGGCCACCTGATGTTTCGCCAAGACGTCCAAAACGCGCGGCATCTCGACGGGAATGCCGGCACCCACAATAACCACCGCCACCCCCGCCAGCATCGCGCCGTACATCGAAGGCAGATGCGGCAACTGGATCTTTTCAAGATAGTTGATCCCGACCGGATTGGAGTGTCCCTCACGCGCCAGAAAAACTTCGACGTAATTCGCAACGATACACAGCTCATCCAACCAGCGGTTGCTCTTGATCGTGTGTATGCCGACCGGCTTGTAGGGCGCATCGGGAGCTTTGCCGCCGGGCACGAACAAGACGTCAAGAATTCGCTGGGCCATTTGCTGGAGGGGAAAATGGGCAAGGGCTCGGCGGATCTCACCGCCCAGATCTCCGTCCTGCAGACGCCGCGCAAGAACCTGGTCAAGTCCGGTGCCCGACACGACGCCGAGCTGCCCGATCCGTGAGACAGCCTGCGCGAGACGCCAATTGGAAACCCCGACGCCCATGCCGCCCTGAATGATTTTTGGGAGCGCAATATGCATACTGATGCCTTATCGTGATATCGTAAGTAAACGTCCTTAGCGACCTATCGAGCCCACACCCATGCAGACAAAAACGCATGCAAAAGCAATTTATCACCGAAAACAGGCCGAAGTCTCGTATCAGACAGAGTGATACTTTACCATGGCGCATGAATTTGTCTATCCTATTTTCAGACAATAAGCCGAGAATATGCCGAGACGGGCGCACTTCGTTGCTTATGCCCTTACAGGCACACTGGCTACGAACACGTCTGTTTCGTTTGTAGCCGTAAGGCGTTGTTTGCACCGAATGCGCCCAAAACGCTGTTGCATGTGGCAGACGCTTGCAATCCGTCCGCAGGGTGGTAAACTCCAAAGCCATGCATCCCATGCAAACCGCGCTTGTTTTCAAGCCCGTGTATAAGGACTATCTCTGGGGCGGCAGCCGCATCGCCGCAACCTACGGCCGTACCGAAACACCTGCGGCCTGCGCGGAGTCGTGGGAGATTTCGGCCCGCCCCGACGGCGAGAGCGTCGTCGCCGCAGGACCGTTCGCCGGGCGCGGGCTCGCGGGCCTGGCCGCCGAATTCGGGCCGTCGCTGACCGGCACCCGTGCGCCTGACGCCACCCGCTTTCCCCTGCTGTTCAAACTGATCGATGCGGCCGACCGCCTCAGCGTGCAGGTCCACCCCAACAACGCCAACGCCAGCCTCACCGGTGGCGAGCCCAAGACCGAGATGTGGGTCGTGCTCGACCGCATGCCGGGCGCCATCCTCTACGCGGGCCTGGCCGAAGGCGTCACGGCGGCCTCGCTGCGCGCCGCGCTGGCAAACGGCACGGCCGCCGCGCAACTCGTCCGGCTGCCGGTCGAACCCGGCCAGGCGCTGTTCATCCCGGGCGGGCTGGTCCACGCCATCGGCGCGGGCTGCCTGATCTACGAGGTGCAGCAGAACTCCGACACCACCTACCGGCTTTTCGACTGGGGGCGCACCGGCGCGGACGGCCAGCCGCGCCCCCTGCACATCGAAGAGAGCTTCAAGACCATCGACTGGACGCTGCGCCCGCCCAAGATGGTCACGCCCGCGGTGAGTGTCAGCGACGGCGCGAACGGCTGGTCGGACGTGGTTTCGTGCCGGTTCTTTACCCTGCGCAAACTCGAGCTGGCCGGGCCGCAACAGGTGGCGATGGACGGGACGAGTTTTCACGCCTTGTTCGTCACATCAGGCCCTGTGACTGTCACCGTAGGCCACGACAACATCCCGCTGGGAACAGGCGCGAGCGCCCTCATCCCGGCCGCCGCCATCGGCTACACCCTAAACCCCGACGCAGCTGCAACCCTGCTTATCACAACCCTCTGAGGGCGGACACGCAGGTCCGCCCCTACGAACATCGAAGCCACTTATGATCAAATCCTCCTACCAGCTCTGCCGCGTCTTCGGCATCCCGATCTATTTGGACATCTCGCTGATCGTGTTGATGTTTCTGTTTATGCGCGGCTATGACAACCCGTTTTACGGGCTTGCGGCCGGCCTCCTGCTGCTGGTGTCGATCACGCTGCACGAGCTGGGCCACAGCCTCACCTCGATGGCCTTCGGCTGCCGCGTGCGCGACATCACGCTGATGATCATCGGCGGGCGCGCCACGCTGGAGAGTATGCCCCGCAAGCACTGGCAGGAGTTTCTGGTCGCCATCGCCGGGCCGGCAGTCAGTCTCGCGCTCGGGCTCGCAGGACGTTTCGTGCCCGTATATCTGCACCAAACAGGGCACATTACTGAGAATATGGCCGGATTCATCATCTATTCCGTTGGGAAACTGAATCTCGGACTTTTCGGCTTCAACCTGTTGCCCGCTTTCCCGATGGATGGCGGACGCATCCTGCGTTCAGCATTGCAAGTCAGCATGTCAAAAATCCGGGCCACCTGGATCGCCTCGCGCATCGGACGCATCTTGGCCGGCGCCATGATCTTTTTCGCGCTCTGTAACATCCTCGGGATCAACCTGCCTAACCCGCACCTTCCGGGATTTTTGGCCGATTTGTTTTGGTTCTATCTCAGCGGAGGCACGTTCATCACGCTCTTGATCGGCTGGATGATTTTCACGGCCGCCGACCGCGAATACCGCCAGGTGCTAGCCGAGGATGGCGGCGGGCCGCGCAACCCGTTTGCGGGGATCCCTTTCTTCGGCGCCAAGACGCCCCCGCCTCCGGA
>CAZXVN010000032.1:0-10847 GCA_964643945.1 uncultured Lentisphaeraceae bacterium
GTCGCACAGCCCGGCAACGACGCCGGAGATCACACGCTGGACGAAGTCGTAGAGGACGAACTGAAGCGCAGTCTAAGTGAGGGCGCGTTTCGCGCAGGCGAACTGACGCGGCTCCAGGCCAACGCGATCAACCGCGAAAGGATGCTCCGCGACACGGGTGCCGGCGGACGCAATGGCGACGTTGTCGAAAGCATACAGGTCATGCAGAAGATCCTGAGCCTGACGGCACCTGTCATGGTGCGCCCCGAGCGTACCCAGGAGCAGATGCAGGCCACGGATGCGGAGATCCGCGCCAAGTTCGAAGTTCAACGGAACATCGGTGCCACGCCTTTGCTGGACACTCCCGAAAAAGGCGAGGCAGCGCTGGACAAGCTCATCGCCGGCAATTTCACGAAATGACCGAAACCGAAACCGAAAGAAGTGTAACGTCAAGCCGCACACTGAGTGGTGCTGCGGCCTCTGCGTTACGGTGCAAGGCAAAGCCTTCGCCCATATTTAAAAGGCGACCGGCAGTGCATTGGCGTTAAAGGAGATCAAGTTATGAGTGTCAACAGATGGATGTGCGACAAATGCCTGGGCGAGATTCTTGAGCCCGAACACGGCTGTGTGGAATGGCTGGTAAGAGTCGAAGGGGACACGAGAGTGGGACGGGGACTGCGGCTGGTCCATATCAATCAGCAAAGCCCCCAGGCCGTGGATGACTGGGGTTGCCAGTATAATCAGGCCACCGAAGGCAAGAGAGACGGGTCCGCAGTGAATGATGCGAGTCTCAGTACTTGCCTGGGTTCAGGTGGACTGATGTATTTGCTGTGCATGTTGGAGGAGGGCGAACTTCCTGTGGAGGATATGGTGGAGATGATAGGGAGGCTGCACGTGGACGGTTACGAGCAGGAGCGTATGCGGTCCCGGTGACAGCGCCGAGGCAGAGCCGGTCGGAACTGGTTACTTGAGAGAGCCCGCCCCGCTCATAACGGCGGCGGGCTTCATGACTATTCGTAACAGGCCGGGGCCTTTGTCAGAGCCTCCGCGTCCTGCACACGAGCCCGTGCCCGCGACCGGCCCATATACGCCCACCCGTGACAGAGACCTGTTGCTTTGCCGGCCTTTTCCCGTCTCGTCTACACGGACTGTTTTTCCATTCCTCCGCACTGACACCGCACTGATCCGCACTGACACCGCACTGACGAAGTGGCCACCCCTACTGACGCAGCTGAAGGTTTGGGTAAAGCGGAATCTCAGACAATAGGTGTTATAGCATATGTCATACTTGTTACAGGAGTAATGGAAACATCAGTGCGCTTAGTGCGCTTAGTGCGGAAACATGATTTTGGTGCGGGAGACCGCGGATCCCGGCCGTTTCAGGCAGGTGTAGTGCCGCCAGCTCGTGATGTTGACGGGGACCAGGGGTTCGCTGGTGTTCGGTGTCATGTGCGGGTTACTTTCTTGGGTGAAGACAAGGTTGGTAATGGCTTGAAACACGCGGAGTGTGTGTGGTAACGTTCAAGCCTTGGTGTAATGCGGTGCGACGGTTTGGGATGTTTGACGCATATGACAGGCGGGCGGGTGTCTTCTCAAGAATATGCGTAACAGTTGATATCAGGTTGGGGAAGATATGGAACCATTGACAATAGCAACTACAATGGCCACGCTGGTTGGCCTGATCTGCAATTACAGGCAAGAACTCGGGGCACGCTCGGATACGACTCATCGCGAGTTCATGGACTGGTTGTCCAATCATCGCCATAATGAACTGCGTGAAATGATTGCGCAGACTCACCACCTTCAGGCTGAGATTGACTCTCTACTGCATGCAGATCATACCCAAATTCTTGCGGAAGTAGATCGTGCGAACCGGGTTCTTCTGGACGTGTTAGGACGTCTCGATGAGTTCAAGTGTCTTGTCCAGAATAGCGGGGCGCAGAGGCTTGTGTCGGATCAGGCAATGGACATCCTTCGGCAGGTTTTTGAGTCTGGGTATGGTGGTGTCGCAATTGTGAGAACTACATCAGAGCCTCTTGTCCGGCAAACGCGGGACAGCGCCATCGTTTGTTTCCGATATGGTGAGTACGGCCCAAGCATCAATCTGAAGGAACCACCCTTCGCTGAAGACGATATTCAGACACTTGCTTCACTCGGATTTCTCCATCTGGAGACATCGGGCAATGGCCTCAAGTGGTTCAAGATAACCAGAGCCGGCGGAGATATGCTCCGATCGGTCAACAGTACCTGACCAACAAGCCTGTGTGCCACGAAGACGATGAAACTAACGGTGCAGAGTAAGATCGAGTGGACGGCTGAGATGATTGCCGATCACATCGCAAAAGCACGGAACTACGCCGCAACACTTGAGAGCATCTGCAAGTGCACGGCTACCGATAAGTCCCTTTTGCTTCATCACGCACAGTTCTTTGCCACTATAAAGACCGCGTTGTGGGGAGCCATGCTGCTCAACGTTCATCATTGTCTTGATCGCCGAAAAGAAGCCCTGGGGTTTCACTCGCTGTTCAAACAGATCTGTGCATATCTTCCGGAAGAGAAAGTTTCGAACCGGGCGATGAATGAAGGCTTACAGAATCTGCTCACGACAGAGGAAGCCAAAACTGTGGCTAGATGGCGCTCAGAGATGGTTGCCCACGTTGCCCACGACCACCAATCGTACGGACAGTTCCTACAGGAAACTCCTTGCGACTTCCGGGACATTGATCGTCTTCTTATGGGATGCGAGCAGCTCCTTGACGCATGTAGGAACTCATTCCCAGAGACTCACATTACCCGAGTGCTGTCCTTTCACATACAAGCCGAATCTTCAGTCGCAGCGGTAATGGAAGCTTTGAGAGTGGCGAACGCGGCGCATGGGACAGCGCTGCCGCGCCGTCCATGAACCGCAGGTCCGAAAGCTGGACGCGCAGCCCGCCCCGCACACGCGGGGACGGGCCCGGGGCTCACGCCGCCGGCTCGAAAAACCTGGTGACGTCTTCGCGCAGCTCCCTCAACAGCCCTATGGACGCGGCCGTCACCAGCGCGCACAGCGCCAGGAACCCGCCGATCCACGGGATCTGGCTCAGCAGGTATGCGACGACGCATCCCAGCACCAGCGCCTCGCCGAATTCCCTGTGAGCCTTAAGAAACCTCAGGATACATTCGCCCAGCCTTCCGGCCCAGCGCCAGAGCATGAACAGCTCCGCCTTGCACCTGGCCGGCAGGTTTAGGCCGCGTATGTTTTCAATAACAGGGGGTGCGCTCATTTTTTTACCTTTTGTTTTTTGGGTTGTGCGTAACGGCACGCCCTCCTTTCTTTATAGGCCCGCATATGACCTTCCCATGCGCTTTCCCTGACGCAGTCGGCGAGCACGGTGTCGCCCAGGCATTCACGCATCTTCACGCCGATCTCACGCTTTCGCTGGCAGACCCGTGCCGGGCTGACGTTGAAACTCAGGCCCAGCTCCGTGCCCGGGATCCCGAACGCGGTGGCGCACAGGATCTCACGGTCGGTGCTGTTTAGAGTCTCAAACGCCAGATCCCAGTCCAGCTCACGCGAACCCTGGGATGCGGGATCCTCGCCTGATGACTGCAGGCAGTCGTGCAGTGTTATTTCATGATCTGGATAGTCGTCGTCGGGGCCGAGACTTTCGTCCATCGACCGCAACACTACGTTGCCGTCAAGCTCGGCCGCAGGAGACATCGCGTCGGTCCTGCTGCAGCAGCCGTGCCTCCTGCCTGAACGCAGGGCCTGCAGAACAAAGAACGCGACGCTGTTTGCGGCCACGGTCTTGCCCGCAAGCTCGGCGCTTTCGAGCATGCACGCGGCCTGCGCAAGGCCGTCCTGCTCCAGTTCCTGCAAGTCCTCCGACCCGCAGGGCCTGACCGCGCCCCTGGCGATGGCGGCGCGCAGTATCGGCCTGACCCTGTCCAACAGCATCTGTCCCATACGTGGTGACATAGTCACCTCACTTTCTCAAGTAAAGTGACCCAGGGATAATGCCCCCGTGGCCACTGTGTTAAAGTAGCCACGGGCGGCTGAATGTTAAAACTCCGCCAGACGGCGGTGCTCCCGTAATGGTTATAACGGGGAAGGCGCGGGGATTAAGGACATGTCATCACACACGGCAACTCTTGGATTTGATCCGTCTCGATTACGGTGGCTTGGTGTCGCCCGTTGGGTGACGGTTGCGTTACGGACGGGCGCATAATCAATACGGGGTCGCGGCAAAAGAAGTGTGTCGGCCGACAACAGGTGTTTGCGCTTACTGTCACGGACAAGGTGCCGACAGCAACATTGGCGAGGGCTTGTGGGTGTTTGTGCCGGAGGTGAGGCTGGTGGTAAAGAAGCGGGGCGAGTATCCGGTGATCGTGGAACGGTTGGTGTGGGGCATGAGACGGTGCCACATTAGGCAGGATAAGCGGAGGAGAAACGTTGGGGAGAGGTAGACTACCGGCGGGGAGTGCGGGAGTGCGCACATTTCGATTTTGGCGGGCTGAAAATAAATTCATGAGATTTCATTAGCCGGTTGACGGGGCAGGTGAAGAAGGCGCATACTGCCCACATTCTTGTAAAAGTGTATTCGGCTTGGAGGTGGGAGATGAATAAGAGAGTATTGGGAATGGCGGTGGTTTTGGGAATGGCGGCGGCGTTGAGGGCGGATGTGTTCAATGTCAGTACGGCGCAGGAACTGCAGAATGCGCTGACGATGGCAGCGGTTAACGGCGTCTCGGACACCATCAACCTGACCAACGGTTACTACATCGGCAATTTCAACTTCAACAGCACGGAGGCGTTCGCCCTGACAGTGCAGGCGGCGAATGGCGTCAGCCGTGAGAACGTGGCCATTGACGGCAACGGCGCAGGACGGGGGCTGTCTATCAGCAGTTCAGGCGCGGCCAACATCACGGTGACGGGGATCACGTTCCTGCGCAACTGCGGCAACGCCGGTTTGGGCGCGCTGCGGATCGCCACGGCGGCAACCGCCGATGTGCTGGTCGAGAACTGTCGCTTTCTCGCTGCAAGTGGCGCCCAAGGAATCGGCGTTGAGATTACATCCTGTCGCGATTCTACCGTCCGTAATTGCCTCGCAAGCCGCGATGCCTCCTCCGCGGGCGACGGAATCAACATCGGCGGCGCGACCCGTGCGGTAGTCGTGGCGCAGAACACCGTCACCGGCAACACGGCCACGAGGGGCGGTGGGGTCAATGTCGCGGTGGGTAGCGGCGTCAGCGTGAGCATTGCGGATAACAAGATCAGCGGGAACTACTACTCCGACGCCGCCGGCGCCACACTTTACGGTGGCGGGGTGTCCGTGTGGGGCGGTAGCACGGTGACGTTGAGCGGGAACACGATCAGCGGGAATTACGTCACCTCCACATGGTACGGGAACATCTATGGCGGTGGTGTGAACGTGTGGGGCAGCAGCACGGTAACGCTGAGCGGAAACACGATCAGCGGGAACTCCGCCAACGCCTCTTGCGTCTTTGGCGGCGGTGTATCCGTGTCGGGCAGCAGCACGGTGACGCTGAGAGGGAACACGATCAGCAGGAACACGATCAGCGACGTTGGGAATCAAGGCGGCGGCGGCGGTGTGTACGTGTCGGGCGGCAGTACGGTTACGCTGAGTGGGAACACGATCAGCGGGAACACGGTATCCGGTAATGCCGGTAATGGTGGCGGCGGCGGCGGTGTGTGGGTGTTGGATTGCAGCACGGTCATGCTGAGTGAGAACACGATCAGCGGGAACACCACAGGAGGCGGCGCGGTTTTCATGCAACGTGGCCACACGGTGACGATAAGTAAGAATACGATTAGCGGTAATTATCCCACCTCCGGCCAGGCCCAAAATGGTGCAGGCGTCGCCGGGGTGTACGTGTTGCAAAATTGGGTGGCGGACACGTTGGTATTAAGTGGCAACACAATCAGCGAAAACTCATCCTCCACTTACGGTGGAGTGTATGTTTCGCAGAGTGCGGCGTCGAGCGCGGTGACGCTGAGTGGGAACACGATCAGCGGGAATTCCGCCTCCTACACCGGGGTGTACGTGTTGCAGAGCCAGACGACAAGTTCCATGTCGCTCGACGGCAACAGGGCGTCGGGGAACACCAGTCTGAACGGTTCCGGTGGCGGATTCTTCCTTGACGGCTATACGATCAAGGTGCGGAACAACATGATTGTCAAGAATGGCAGTCGAACGAGTGCCGGTGATGGCGCGGGCATCTGGGTGAAGCCGCGCACGCGACTTGACCTGGTGAACAACACGATCACGGAAAACGACGCAGCTGGCAAGGGTGGCGGTTTGCGGGTGGTTCTGGACGGCGTAACGGAAATCGTGAACGCGTACAACAACATCATCTTCGGCAACGTCGCCGCCGTGGATGGCGACGACGTGTGCATTTCCGGCACCGGTTCGCGCAAGGAGTTTGTGAAGAATGATGCGAGTGGACTTGCCGGGATATGGGACCTGTTCACGGGCAACATCGACGTGGCACCTGCCTTCGCTGATGCAGCCAATGGTGACTACCACGTGACGACTGGTTCCCCCTGCGTCAACGCGGGGACGAACACTGCGCCGGAGTTGCCCGCGACGGATCTGGACGGCGACCCGCGCATCGCGGGTGGAACAGTGGATATGGGGGCGTACGAGTTCTTCAATACGGACTTTCATCCGGCGGACGTGAACGCAAACTGGGTGCTTGAAACTGGCGAGTTCACGACCTATTCGGATGCATGGCGTGGCGGGCAGACGTGGGGAGTCGCCTCCAACTCGATCTCGGCCGATTTCGTGACCCGCGCGGGCTATCTGAAGGAGAATGGCGGCATTTATCATAACGACGGCGCGGGCCGTCCGTTGCGCTGGAAACCGGGAACACCTTGATCAGAACGCGAAACTGTAGCAGGAATTGAAAATGGCTATCATGCTTCGCCTAACCCGGAGAAAGACCTGCCCGTTCCCAATGGGATACGGATGGGGTTTTGCGGGCGTAGTGGCAATGATGGTTTCCTCCTGCCTTGCAGCCCCCGCTTTCGTGGCGAGGAGCGTCACTAACGACATCTCATCGCGCCCGCTCGTACGCCTGGCTGTGACTGCGGCGACGGAGACAAAGTGCTTTGCCTACGAGGAGTTCCTGCCTGCGACGGTTGCGGCTACGAACATCACCGGCGGCGGGGTATGGGTGCCGGAACAGCGGGCCATCCATTGGGGGGCGTTCACCAATACACTTTCGGTCGAGTTGGCTTATCGCGCGGTCGGCCCGGCGGGCACTTACGTCCCCGGCGGCCGGCTGTCGGCAGACGGAGCGTGGGCGTTCACGCCGGTCGAGATCCCGGTGACCATCGCCGCTGAGGGCGGCGACACGAACTTGCCCGTGCGCCTCGGAACGGTGGCCATGCCGGTCATCGCGCCGCCGGGCAGCACCTCGTTGCCTGTGGCGGTGACAATGACGTGCGTCACGCCGGGAGCGTTGATCCGATACACGACAGACGGGACAGCGCCTAATGCAGGTTCGACGCTCTACACGGGTGCTGTGCAGGTGGCCACATCCATGTTTGTCCGCGCACGGGCTTTCGCCACCAATTCCTTCCCGAGTGCGGTGCGCAGCGCGTGGTTTACGCAGTCGGCTACAAATCCGGCAATGGCGGTGACGCGGAGCGTGGCGACGAACATACCGTGGGCGCCCGTGGTCTCGGCTGTGGTGACACAAACGACGGCAGGGGTGTGCTGGGCTTTCGAGGAGACGTTGCCGCCGGGGCTGACGGCATCGAACATCACTGAGAACGGGGTGTTTGATCCGACGAGCCGGGTGGTCAAGTGGGGACCGTTCGTGGGGCGTTCCGGGGCGACGCTGAGTTATCAGGCGGCCGGGAGTGCGGGTAGCTACTCTGTCAGCGGGCGGTGGAGCATAGACGGTTACTCTACGGAGGGAACCTCGACTTGTGCGGTCGCCGTGGCGGCTATGCCGGGAAGCGACGATACCTATCCGGTGCGTCCAGGAATTTTGGCGACGCCGGTCATCACGCCGCCGGGGAGCACGGCGCTGCCCATGGTGGTCACGATGTCCTGTACCACGACGGGAGCAGTTGTCCGGTATACGTTGGACGGGTCGGTGCCGAACGAAGCATCCACGCTTTACACAGGCGCATTGAGCGTGGCGAACACGACTTTGATCCGTGCGCGTGCCTTTGCCCCGAACGCCTTCCCAAGCGCGGTGCGGAGCGCGTATTTCTCCCAAGCGGCGGCAGTTCCGAGTCCGCAGGCCGGGTGCCAAGTCGTGACGAACACGCCTTGGATGCCTGAGCTTCGGATCGCTGTGACTCAGGCTGTGGCGGGGGTGTGCTGGGCATACGAATTGTGGCTGCCCCCAGGGTTGACCGCGTCGAACGTCACGGAAACCGGGGTGTTCGATCCAACCAACGGCGTGATCCGGTGGGGCGCGTTCATCGGCCGGTCCAACGCGGTACTGTCCTGCGGCTTGTCGGGACGTGCGGGGGCCTATTCCCTCCGCAGCCGGTGGAGTGTGGACGGTTACGGCGGCGAGACGAACCTTGTCATGGTTACGGTTGTCGGCGGGACGAACGATTTCGGTATTCCGGCACGGCCCCAGTCTGTGGCGCGGCCCGTGCTGAACCCTGCCGGAAGCCTGCTGTTGCCGGTCACGGTGAGCGCGTCGTGCAGTACGACGGGTGCCGTGTTGCGCTATACCCTGAACGGCACGCCGCCGACACCGCAATCCACTCTCTACTCGACGGGTTTGAATTTCACCGCAGCGACCGTGTTGCGCGTGCGGGGATTCAAGGATGGATGCG
Source organism: uncultured Lentisphaeraceae bacterium (assembly GCA_964643945.1). GTDB lineage: Bacteria > Verrucomicrobiota > Kiritimatiellia > RFP12 > UBA1067 > JAHFSX01. The sequence continues at coordinate 8,789 of CAZXVN010000032.1, forward strand.
AGCCCAGTTCCGTGGCGGTCGGCAATTACGCGCGAACGCCTAGTAACGCGACCCTGTTCGTTACACGGACAATCTCCGCCAACGGCACCCCCGCCCCGGCTGTCGAACTGCAGGTGGTTCCACCTGTGGGCATCAAGTGCTGGGCCGTGACCGAGACCATCCCGGAACGTCTGGCCCCGTATTCGATCAGCCACAATGGCTCGTGGAGCGAGACGGACCGGACGATCCACTGGGGGCCGTTCCTGGGGGCGGATGCTGTCCGCCTCTCCTACCGGCTGACCGGCATGCCGGGCACGTACCGCCTGACCGGCGCGGGAAGCGCGGATGGCGTCGGTAACGTGACCACTGGCCCGGACATGATCGACATGGCCGCGCCAGAGTTCGCGCCGGACCTCGTTCCGGCCTCCATCAGCTTCGAGCGGGCGATTGCCGTAACCTACTCGGTGACCAACAGCGGCAAAGGCGTGGCTATGGCTTGGAGTACGGCCCGCTGGTACGACACCTTCTACTTGTCCAGCGATGCCATCCTTGACGCGAGCGACACCCTGGTGGGCCGTTTCATCGGAAACGAGGGTATGCCGCTGGCGGCGGGCGCCGGATACACGGCGTCGCAAACCCTCTCGCTACCGGAAGGCGCCGGCGGGAACTACTACCTTATTCTGAGAACCGACGAACGCGAGATCGTGTACGAGGCGAACGAGGCCAACAACGTGCTGGCGGTCCCCATTACCGTTCCCGTGCTTGAGGGCACGCCCGAACGTTCTCTGGATATGCCCGCCGAGTGGGGGGGCGCGCAACCCGGCGCCTTGGACTTCTCGCACGACGGCGTGCGCCTTGCCGTGGCGGCAGGCAACCGCGTGGCGGTCTGGAGTTTGCAGAGCGCGGACAACGCGACCAATGCCCTTCTGGGTTCGTTCAGCGGGCATACGGACCGGGTCAGCAGCGTGGACTTCTCGCCGGCGGGCGACGAGATCCTTTCCGGCGGGCGTGACGGCAAGATACGCGTCTGGGACGCCCGCACATTTGCGCAAGCGCGGCAGATCGCGGCAACCAACGGCGAACCCACTCCGGCGGTGTTTTCCGCCGACGGCGCCATGGTGCTGGGCGGATCGGCGCGGAACGTGGCGCGCGTGTGGGATGCCGTGACCACGTCCAATATCCTGCAAACACTCTCCGGCCACGCCGGGTCCATCACGGCCGTGGCGTTCTCACCGGACGGGACCAAGGCCTTGACCGGCGGTTCGGATAAGTCGGCCGTCCTGTGGGATGTGACCAGCGGCGCGGTCTTGTACCGCTGGACCAACCACGCCCAGATCGTCAGTGCGGTCGCGATTTCCCCGGACGGCGCGCGGGCGCTGACGGCGTGCGGCGACGGTACCGTGCGTATCTGGAGCACGACCACTGGCGCGGCGGTGACCGAACTGCGGCAGGGTCGCCCGGTGTCGGATGCCGTCTTCTCACCCGATGGGTTGTATGTGGCGGCGTGCGATCGTGGCTTACCGGGCCAGACGTTCTTGTGGGATGTCTCCTCCGGGCAGGTGCTGCGAACCTACCGTCCGTTCAACGCCAACCCCAGCACGGTTGAGGGCGTGGCCTTCTCGCCGGATCGGACGACCATTGCCACCAGCCACTCCGATGGCCGCGTGCGACTCTGGGATACGGGACTGATGGCTGTGCCGATTCACCCGATCACGGTGCTTCCGATCGGGGTTGACGTGCCCGTTACCATGCGGTCCCACGGCCTGTACTACTTCGAGTTGGACATGCCGGCCCAGCGGAGCCTGGTCGTGACCGTGGACGCGGCCATCGGCGGTTCCCCCGTGGGACGGGATCGAAATCCCGTCGCCCTGGCCGCCGTAGGTCGGGATTCGGATCCCGACCTACTGAGCACGCCCCGATTCGCTAACCGATCACAACAAACGGTTCAGAAAACCGGCATGGCCGCCCTCGCCCTGTCCGATTTCCCGCCCGAATCCGACATCGAGGCATTCCGGGTTCTCGCCACGCGCCAGCACCTGCCGTCCGTGTATGAGTATGACCATTTCGCCCAGGCGTTCGT
>CAZXVN010000033.1:0-33200 GCA_964643945.1 uncultured Lentisphaeraceae bacterium
CTTCAGAACAGCGCCTATGTCACTACCGGTTCTACCGGCGCGATCGGACTCGATGTGACTGGTAACGCATCACCGACACTCGGCGGCCTCAGTGGCACTGTGAACTTGGCGACGGCGATCACCGGATATAGCGGGCTCACCAGTCTGACGCTCAACCCGCTCAGCGGCAGCCAGACCTATTCTGGGGTTGTTGCTGAAGGCGCCACCGGCATGACACTCACCAAGACCGGCGGTGGTACGCAGATCCTCTCCGGCGCCAACACCTACACCGGCGCGACGACCGTGAAAGACGGACTTCTGACGATTAATAGCCCCGGATCTCTCCATGCCTCAAGTGCGGTGAGTGTCACTAATGGCGCAATCGGCGGTAGCGGTACGATTGGTGGAAGCGTGACCCTCAGCGGCACCGGCGCGATCGACCTCCGCGATGTCGTGGTCGGCACCTTGACGCTGGGTGGCAACCTCGCCATCAATGGTGCCGCCGGAGCCAACCGACTCTATTTCGACCTGGGTGCGGCAGGAGCCGGCACGGACAAGATCGTGGTGGGGAGCACCACGACCATGACCACGTCCGGGGCGGGCGTCATCAATCTGAATCAGATCGGCGGCGTGACCACACCTATTACTCCGGGAACCTACACCCTGATCCAAGGGATTGGAACGCTTCCTGCAGTTGGAGATTTCACCCTTGCCACGGCCAAGGCGTTTGGCCAGATCTTCACGCTCGGCGTCTCCGGCAATGACCTTCAGGTGACGGCAGCCGCCGGCACGGCGGGCAGCGCCGCCACCGCGTGGTCGGGTGCGTCCAGCGCCTCGTGGGGAACGGCCGGGAACTGGACAAATGGCGTGCCCGGATATAGCTCGGTTGTTGCCATGTATAATACAGGGGCCTTGAATCTCTCCAACACGCTGGACGGAGACTATGACATCAAAGGCTTGACCTATCCCGCTGGTGCCACCTCGGCGACGACGATTGCTCCTGGCTCGGGGGGGATGCTGACGTTCGAGGGCAGCGGCATCACGGTCACCACCCCATCCTCGGGTACGGTCACGCATTCGATCAGCGCCAACGTGGGAGTAGCCGCCAACCAGACGTGGACCGTGAATTCCAGTTCCACACTCACCGTCAGCGGCAATGTCACCGACTTCGGGGGCGGGTACACGTTGACCAAGGCTGGCGTCGGCACACTGAACCTCAACGGCACAACGTCGGTGGGGTCCCTCAACGGGGGCGGCGGCTCTGGCAGCTCTGTCGTGGCGGGAAACACCGGATCGCTCTCGGTGGGAAGTGGTTCCGCCAGCTCTCTGCTCGTCGGCTCAACCGCCACTGGCAGCCTCGATGCGTCTTTGTCCGCCAGCTTTACAGCCAATGTGGGGAACCTGTATGTTGGCGCGAACAATGCTCTTGGCCCTACAATAGGAACACTGAAGTTGGGCACCAATAATAACATCACCGCCCGGAATATCGTTGTCGGAGGGCTGGATCCTGACAGCAACGGCAACGCCTCACAAGCCGGTTTGATCACGACGACCAACAACGGCATAACAACAATTTTGACGCCCTACATGGCTGTGGGTACCGCGAAAGGGGACGGGTCAACTACGGCAGGACGAGGCGGAAGATTTTTGCTCGGTACGGGCGCGACCTTGAATCTCGGGTCGAGTAGCTCGCGGACTCAACTGGTGATAGGCAGACACGACACTTTCAGTAACGACCGTGCTGCAAACGGGCTGGTGGATCTCTCGGGTGGCGGCACGGGCGTCGCCAATTTGTATCTCAGCCAGCTTTCGCTTGGAACCTTCGCGGGTGCCGGTGGTATTAGCACCATTAAAGGGGATATGATCATCAGCGCCAGCGCCGCCAATCATCTTGATATCAGCGGACCGGGTATTGTGGTCAGACTCGGGTACCAGGCCGATGGTTATTCTCTAACCGAAACGACTCCTGTTGCCGGCACCCTCACCATCGGCAATCTCGATGCCGGCAGTAAGGTCACGTCGACTGACAATGGCACTGCCATTCTCGTTGGGCGGAAAATCGGAATCGGTGCCGCCACCGGCACGCTGACCCTGCTGGGAGGTACCCTGACCCTCACGACCACCGGCTCGGCCATCGCGGGTGGCGGGGGAACGAGCACTCTCAACCTCAAGGACTGCACGCTCAAAGCCGGCGCGTCCAGCACGACCTGGATTCAGGGGCTGACCACGGCCACGGTCACCAACAGCGTGACCTTTGACACCGCAGGCTACAACATCACGGTTGCCCAGGCCTTCTCCGGCACCGGCACGGTGACCAAGGCCGGCTCTGGCACCCTGACCCTTTCGGGCACGTGTTCCTACACCGGAGCGACGGCAGTCAGCAACGGCACGCTCCTGGTCGACGGCTCGATCAAGAGTAAAGTGACCGTGTCCTCGGGCGCGACCTTCGGCGGGACAGGCATCGTCAGCAACAATGTCGAATTTCTGTCGGGCGCGCTGGCGGTGTTCACGAATGGCGCTCCGATGACCATTACCGGCTCGCTGGTGTTGAACGGCAATAATATCGCACACTTGAAGATACCCGAGAGTCTGGCACAGGGGAGTTATGTGTTGGCGACGTATGCGCTGGCTGGCAGTTCAGGCGAGTTCTCGAAGTATGCCGTGATCGACAGCGGATCTGCGAGAGGCGTGCCGAGGATTGTCACGGGCAACGGAACGGTCACCTTGGAGATCGTGAAGGGCGGCACGTTGATCATGGTGTTTTGATAAGCGTTTGGGTGAACGTCGCGCGCTATGCGGTTCGTTGATTTCGTTGGTGTTGAACGGATTCAACGTCCGTTGCATACATAATCGTAATCTTAATCGCTCAAGAAGGTTGCCTCTCCGTTTGTTTCCGCTCCGGGCACGGATTAGGAGTGCTCGGAGAGCCCGCGCCACCCTTTTCATCCTTCCGTCTTTTCGGCAACTTCAACGTTCGGCGTTCGATGTTTAGCAAACCGATTGGTAACTTTGAAACACAAAACATACGAAAGCACACGAAGAGTATCCGATCTCACAGGGATAGTTCGTCTGCGCCGTCATCTGGAGGGCGAGACTCTGTCGAGCCTCCGGACGCAATGTTTTGCGGCTTGTGAGGACACTCGCCCTCCATTATTGCTGTACGAACGTCGAGCGTCGAGATTCGGAGCGGCAGGTTGAACCCTCATCTGAACTGTGTTCCCAGAGCTCCTTGCGGACATTCTGCATCCGCCGCCTCCCGTTTCCCGGCGTTGTCGCAAAAGTACAAATAGTAATCGCAAAAGTACAACGACAGCAGGCCGGATATCAGGTAATATTTAAATGATGTAAACGCATCGTTTCAGAAGTCAGAATGGAAGAATCGACGAAACCGACTATGACAAACACGAAAACAGAAATGAGTTGGAAGCTGGGCTTGGCGTACGGCCTGCCGAATTTCGGGCTGGCCATCATGCTGGGGCCCGTGCAGGGGCTGCTGCAGGGCTATTTTACGCAGAACTACGCCATCAAGCTGGAGCAGATCGCCTGGATCTTCGTCATCGCGCCGCTGGTGGCGGCATTCGTCGATCCCCTCGTGGGTATCATCTCGGACCACTACCGGCACCGCTTCTGGGGCCGCCGCTCTTGGCTCGTGGGCGCGGTGATCCTCTCCCTGCTCAGCACCTACCACCTGCTCATTGTGCCGCAGGAACTCACCGTCGCCTACTGTGCCACCTGGGTCATCCTGGGCTTCATCGCCTGGACCATCTCCGAGATCACCTACAACGCGTGGGGCACGGAGCTGACCAGCAACTACGACAGCCGGACGATGCTCTTCAGCTACAAGTCGGCCATGGGGTTCGTCGGCTCGCTGCTTTTCCTCGCGTTCCCGTTCCTGTTGGCGCTGTACCTGACCCACGTGCAGGGTGTGAAGGACGCGCCGAGCGGCTTCACGCCGCAGACCATGCACCTGTCGTGCTGGGGGCTGGTGGCCCTGATGCCGCTGTTCACGCTGATTGCCCTTTGGGGTTGCCCCGACGGCTCGCACATCCAGAAGACGGAGCGGCGCAAGCCGCTGGCCATCCTCCAGATCCTGCTCTCCAACAAGGCCATGCTGATTTTCCTGGCGACCTATATCGTGCTGGGCATTTCCGGCGGCATGCAGACGGCCATGGCCTACCTGCACCTGTCGTCCTACCTCCGGCTCGGGTCGGACGCCTCGCTGATCTACACGGTGGCCTGCACCACCTACCTGCTGGGCGTGCCGGTGTGGAACTGGGTCGCCGCGCGGAAGGGCAAGCACGTCGCCCTGATCATCGGCTTGGCCGTGAACGTGGTGCTCTTCTTCGCCCTCGGCCTCATCCAGCCCAGCGCCGGCGAGCCGGTCTTCCTGGGCAAGACGGCGGCGTTCTGGCAGTACCTGCTGGTGATTTGCGGCCTGAACTTCTCCCAGGTGGTGTATTACTCCGTGGCGCCCGCGATGATCGGCGACATCTCGGACCACACCCTGCTGAAGACCCGCGAGGACCAGTCGGCCACCTACTTCGCGTCCTACACCTTTGTCTACAAATTGGCCCTGGGCACCGGCTGGTGGCTCGCCCTCTACCTGGCGGGCGCGGTGTTCGGCTTTGATCCCAAAGCCAGCGAGCAGACCGCCGCGGCGGCCATCGGCGTCCGGACCATGATGGGCTTCGTGCCCGCCGGCCTGGTCGCGCTGGCGATCATGATTCTTAAATTCTACCCGATCACCCGCGAGAAATACCAGGAGATGCATCAGCAAATCAAGGACCTGGGACTGCGGGTTGAGGAATGACCGAGGATCAGATGAAGTACCCACGCATCGCCGTACCGCCTGTCAGGCCCGTTGCCAACAGCAACGTGTTGCCGCAGTATGCGATACAGAAGGCCAAGTGGATCACGCATCCCGGGGCGGGTGTCATGGGCGACCAATTCTATGCGTTTGAACTTGCGTTCGAGTGCAAGGAGGAGGCCCGGTTCATCCTTCACATCAGCGGGGATCAGCGGTTTGAGCTGACCTGTGACGGGAATTATATCGGGATGGGTCCCGACCGGAGCGACCTGCGGAACTGGAGCTTTCACAGTTACGAGCTGTGCCTGCCGAGGGGGCGGCACAGGCTCGCCGTCCTCTTGCAGTACATCGCGACCCACCGCGCGCATGCGCAGGTCAGCCGTTACCCGGCCCTGATTCTGGCGGCGGAACATTCGCCGGTGGACCTGAATACGGGAACGGCCGAGTGGAAGGTTTCCAAAAAAGCGGGTGTCTCTTGCCAGAAGCCCGCGTTTTCAGACAAGTGGTACCAGGTTGTAGGGCCGAACTTCACCATCGACGGCGCCGCGTACTTTGCCGCGCCGGAACGGGTTTGTCCGGCGCGGGTGCCGGAGACCAACCTTCAGGGCGGACGGGTGGGGTTCGTTGCGGACGGCTGGAGGCTTTATCCCAGCCGTTTGCCGGAGCAGATGAGAAAACCGATCATCGCGTCGGGGCGCGTCCGAATGGTTGAGGCCGGCGTTGTCGGCCGAATGACCGAGTCGGCTTCTTGCGCTGTCGGCGATTGGCAGCGGCTGGTTTCCGGAAGCGGGGAATTGCGGCTCAAAGCCGGCACCGTTCAAACCGTCTTGTGGGATCTGGAGGAATATCACTGCGGGTATCCTGTCCTGACAACCGGCGGGGGCACGCGCTCCACAGTCAGGATCGAGTGGGCCGAGTCGTGCTTTGACGATGAGTCCTGCGGCGTCAAGAGCGACCGCAACCGCATCGAAGGCAAGTACTATCAGGGGTATGGCGACACATTCATCCTGCGGGGCGACGACGCGGATACGTACTGCCCGTTCTGGTGGCGGGCCGGCAGGTATCTCCGCATCACTGTAGAAGTGGCCGACGAGGACCTGTGTGTCCGCGCGCTGCGCATCGACGAGTCGCGTCTGCCCCTTGAGAATGAAGGCGCGTTCGTATCGGACGACGGCGCCTTGAATGCGGTCGTACCCATTGCCTTGCGGGGCATCCAGATGTGCGCCCACGAGACCTATATGGACTGCCCGTATTACGAGCAGATGATGTATGTCGGCGATGCGAGGCTGCAGCTCTTGACCTCCTGCGTGATCAGTCATGAGCCTCGCCTGCATCAGCGCGCCATGGAGCTGCTGGACTGGTCGCGGCATGTGTCGGATTTTGTTTTGATGCGGCATCCGAGCGATCCCCGCCAACTGTGTACGACGTTTTCGATGGTCTGGATCATGATGATTCGCGATCTGGCCTGGTGGCAGCGGGACCCGGAGTTTATCGCACGCCTGTTGCCGGGCATGCGCGCGCAGCTTGAGCAGTTCCGGGCGCTGGCGGACAGCAGGATGCTGTTTGCGGGGCTCCCCGGCTGGTCTTTTGTCGATTGGGTCAGTGCCGACGGATGGGATTTCGCCTATCCGCCCGAGGGCGAGTTTGGCATGAGCGGAATCTGCAACCTCCAGTTCCTGCTGACCCTGCAAAGCGCCATAGAGGTGGAAGGGGCCTATGGCGAGAAGCATTTTGCCGACAGCTATCGGGACTGGTCAAAGAAGTTGGCGGACTCCATTCGCGGCGTGTTTTGGGATCCGGCCCGCGGCGCGTTTGCAGACGATCCGGCCCGTCAGCACTTCAGCGAGCATGCCCAATGTCTGGCGTTGTTGAGCCAGCGCTTTGAGCCTGCCATCGTGGAGACCTGCTTTCAGTCCCTGCTGTCACGTGAGGACTTGGCGAGGACAACCATCTACTTTTCGTTTTACCTGTTGGAAGCGTTTTATCAGCAGGGTCGCGGGGACCGGATTCTGGAGAAAATGGATTTTTGGAAGGAGCTTGTCAGCAGAGGGTTTAAGGCGCCTGTGGAAAAACCCGAACCCTCCCGGAGTGACTGCCATGCCTGGGGGTCGCACCCCCTATTCCACATGCATGCCAGCCTGTGCGGCATCCGGCCGTCTTCAGCCGGCTTCCATTCCGTGCGGATCGCGCCGCAGCCGGGCGGGCTGAACCATCTGAAGTGCCGCACGCCGCATCCCGACGGCTTCATCGATGTTGAACTGATCCGGCACGGGAACCAGTGGCACGTTTCGCTGAGGCTGCCGGACGGGGTGCCGGGCGTTTTCGAGTTCAAGGGTGAAACCATTCCGTTTAAAGGAGCGATGGTTGCCACGGTGAAAGACAGCTAATGGAAAATCGGATTTACATGATGATGCGAAACACAGCATTCTGCTTGATCGGTGCGGTCTTGCTGACGGGTACCGGTTTTGCCGCATACGGCGCTGACGATCAAGCGTGGACGGAGTTCCCGGTCAGCATCCTGGAATCCCAGATCGGCTATCATCCGCGCAACATCAAGCGTGTCTACCTGCGCAGCGCGCAGAAGGAGCCGCCGCGCGAGTTCCTGCCGGTGGACTTTGCGGTCATTGATGCGAAGACGGAGAAAGAGGCGTTCCGGGGCAAGGTCAAGGCCTGGGGCCGGAAGTGGGAAAGCTATTGGTGGGTCCTGGACTTCACGCCGGTGCGGGCTCCGGGCGAGTACTATGTGCAGGCCGGCAAGCTCACGTCATCGGCGTTCACGATTGAAGACGGCATCTTCACCAAAACGGATCTCGGCGTGATCGCCCTGGACCAACTGGAACACCGGATCCACCAAGGATTGGAAGACAAACGCAAAGGGCTGGCCGGAAAATATGTCAACTGCGCTCAGGATGTCCGCATTTACATGGACTGCGGCAGCCCCTATGCCGAGCTGGAGCCGGTCGGCACGTGCGTTTACGCGCTGATGGACTTGCACAATCTGCTGGGCGACAAGTTCCCGGAAGCTGACCGGAGGCGGATGGTTGACTTGGCGGCGTTGGGAGCAGATTACTTTGTTGCCGCGCAACGTCACACCGACAATCCCGAGACCGATGGGATGTTTTACCATTCCCTGCTGGTGAACACCAATGACACCTGGGCCAGCGAGATATTCACCTATCTGGACACGGCCTACGGGGTGGCGCTGACGGCAAGGGCGTATCAGTTTTTTGAGAAGCGCGACCCGGCCCGGGCGGCCCGGTATCTGGCAACGGCGAAACGGGCGTGGGAACTTTGCGTGCGTCGCCCGTATCACACAAAAGCGGACCGGGCGTGTCCTTCGAACGCATACTTCTGGGGGACGCCGCCGGGCATCCAGGACACGTTTGGACGGTGTCTCTACAACATCCTGGATGAGAATTGGAAGATGCCGGACACGCTGCGGACGCGCGACCGGCTGCCGTTCGTCCAGGGGTCTGCGTTGCTGTATGAGATCACCGGCGAGCCGAAGTATCTGGACAAGGCCGTGGAGTTCGCCGACGCGGTCATGGAGCGGCAGTTCACGGACTGGCAGAATCCCATCGAGGGGTGCTTCGGTAATTTCTATGAATTTGCCGGCAACGACCAGGCGTTCTTCCACGAGTTCATGCAGGGCGGCTTCTGGTGGGAGGGGAACGTCGAGGCGCTGAACCTGGACGGGTTCATGCGCCTGTTGAAAGTGGCGCCGGCGCATCCTCGGGCCGCCGCGTGGCAGAACACGCTCCTCACCTATGCCGACAACTACGCGCGCCGCGCCACCACGCTCAACCCCCTGGGTATCTACCCGGTCGCCTGCTACCGGGATAAGGCACACGGCGGGATCAAGAATTTCCAGAACATGCTGATGGGCTCTTCCTGCCTGTACGGCTTCAGCGCGAAGAACTTCATGGCGCTGGGCGATTTCCTGAAGGACGCGGGTCTCCAGTGCCACGCGATCGCCGGCGTGAATTTCATCGCCGGGTTGAACCCGGGCGTGCCGAACGTCTACGACAAGGACACCGCCTGGGACGCGCGCACGCTGATCCTGGGTGTGGGGAGGTCCTGGTTCGGCCCCACGGGCGAGCCTGCGGAGACCGCCAAGGGGTCGGTCCCGAACGGCTTCTGCGCGTCCTCCCAGTTCTGGCACATGACCGGCTATACGAATTACATCGCGTTGGGGCCGGACAGGCCCTCCGGCATCATCACGCCGGGTGGCGGGTTCCAGTTCAACGAAGGCTGGATCCTGCACAGCCACGCCTACGTGCAGGCGGTCGCCCATTTGGAGGCCGGCTACACGCTCAGGCTGCTGACCCAGAACCAGGGGGCGGGCGTCCCCGCGCGCGTGTCGGTGACCCTTCGCGAGGTTGCGCCGCCGCAGGCGGAGATTGTCCGGCACTATCAGACGGGGAGCGACGGCGCGCTGACCATTACGGATCTGCCCACGCCCTGCGCGGGCACGGTTCGCATGGCCGCTTTGGGCCGCGAGATCCTCAGGCCTGTTGCCGCCATTGCGGGCGGTTCGCACCTTCTTGCGGTCGATTTCGCCCGCGAGGTGAATTTGGCGATTCGGGTCCCTGAGCGGATCGCTGCCGGGGCAAAAGGCGAAGCGGTCATGGTCATCGAGAATGCCGGTTCCGAGAACGTGGTGCTGAAGATGATCCTTTCAGCCGCCGGCGTGACTCTGGAGAAATACGCGGTGGAGGTCTCTCTGAAGAGCGGCGAGAAGAAGAGGGCGGTGCTCACTTTCAAGTGCGGCGACAAGGTTATGCCATACCTGGTGCGTGCCGTCATCGTGGAGGGCGCGCCGTCACGCGAGTTTTATGCAACGGGCAAGATAGGGCGTGGACGATGAAGTGGCCGGTATTACAGAGTTTTGATCAGGCGCATCTTGAACGGATCGCGATGCCTGTGGGCGGGATAGGGACGGGGACGGTCTCGCTCGGAGGACGCGGTGACTTGCGTGATTGGGAAATAGTCAACCGCCCCGGCAAAGGGTACGTCCCGCAAGGCCAGGGGGTCTGTCCGTTCTTTGCCCTCTATGCCAAAGATCACGAGAACAGAACGTATGTCAGGCTTCTTGAAGGTCCCGTCGAACTGACCGAATACGAAGGTGCGCTGGGCTCTGTCGCCAGGAACCACGGCTTCCCCAGGTTCAGGCACTGCGAGTTCAAGGCCGCGTATCCCTTTGGACAGGTTTTGCTTTCTGATCCGACGATGCCCGTGAACGTGGTTCTCAAGGCGTTTAACCCCCTGATTCCCGGAGATGTTGACAGCAGCGCATATCCGGCGGCCGTCATCAGGATCGAGGTGAAAAACGTCAGCGCCGGCGCGCTGGAAGCGAGCGTTTGTTTATCGGTGCCCAATTTTATCGGCGAAGACGGATCGCAAGCGGCGCGGGCCGACCTCGGCGTGAACCGCTACAAATCCGGAAAGGCCAATCGGAATTGTCTGAGAGACGGACAGGGTCTGACCGGCATCCACATGACCGCGCCTGCCTTGCAGAAGGGTTCGGAGCAATACGGGGATCTGTACCTTTCGACTCGCTCCGGCCAGGACATCACCTGTCGGACGAGCTGGGCGGACTTGTCGTGGGGCGACACCAAGCTCGACTTCTGGGATGATTTCAGCGCGGACGGCCGCTTGGAGGAACAGGCGTCCGACGATGACAAGCCGGTCGGCTCCCTGTGCGTCAGCCAGCGTCTCGCGGCCGGCGAAACGCGGGAGATCACCTTCCTCCTGACCTGGCGTTTTCCCAACCGGAAAACCTGGTCGCGCTTCGACAAGGAAGCCCTGATCATCGGCAATCATTACGCCACCCGCTTCGCCGATTCCGTCGAAGCGGCCGTGAAGCTTTACGGAGCGCTCGATCTTCTGGAGAAGAAGACGCTGGCTTTTGTCCATTCCGTGTGCGGCTCTTCTCTTCCCGAAACGGTTCTCGCGGCGGCCCTGTTCAATATCAGCACCTTGAGGACCCAGACCTGCTTTATGACGCCGGACGGGAACTTCTATGGGTGGGAAGGGTGCCATGACCACCAGGGCTGCTGTCCCGGGAGCTGCAACCACGTGTGGAACTACGAGCACGCGACCGCCTTTCTTTTCGGAGACCTTGCCCGGACCATGCGTGAAGTGGAGTTCAAGCACGCGACGGACGAGCGCGGGCACATGGTGTTCCGGGTTGACCTGCCCCTTGACCGGCGACCGGAGGAGTCCAGTTGCAAGAGCGTCGCAGCGGCCGACGGGCAGATGGGCTGCATCATGAAGCTCTACCGCGACTGGCAGTTGTCTGGAAACGACGCCCTGTTGCGCGACCTTTATCCGAAAGCCAAGAAGGCCCTCGAATTCTGTTGGGCCGAAGGCGGCTGGGATGCCGACAGGGACGGCCTGATGGAAGGCTGCCAGCACAACACGATGGACGTCGAGTATTACGGCCCCAATCCCCAGATGGGCTTCTGGTATCTGGGAGCGTTGCGCGCGATGCAAGAGATGGCTGGATATCTCGGCGACGACGACTTCGCCGGCACCTGCAGAAAGCTGTTTGAATCAGGATCCAAGGGCATTGACGAGCGCCTGTTTAACGGCGACTACTATGAACACAGGATTGAACCGCCGAACGAGCCGGGTAAGATAGCAGGCGGCCTTCGTTTGGACATGGGGTCAAAAGATCTGGCTCGTCCCGATCTTCAGCTCGGCTCCGGCTGCCTGATCGATCAACTGGTCGGCCAATACACGGCTCACATTTTGGGGCTGGGATACCTCTCCGACACGCGCAGGCAACAAAGAGCCTTGGCAACGATTTTTAAATGTAATTTTAAAGAAGGGTTCCACGAGCATTTCAATCACTTCCGAAGTTTCGTGCTGGGTGACGAGTCCGGCGTGCTGATGGCGACCTACCCGAAAGGCAGGCGCCCGGAGCGCCCCTTCCCATACTTCAACGAAGTGATGACCGGTTTCGAGTATGTTTTGGCGGTGCACATGCTGTATGAAGGCATGGCTGACGGAGGCCTAAAAATCATCCGGGCGATCCGCGACCGGTTCGACGGCAAGAAGCGGAATCCGTTTGACGAGGCCGAATGCGGGCATCACTATGCGCGTGCCATGGCGTCTTGGTCGGCCCTCATCGCGCTGACCGGCTTCAGGTATTCAGGGGTCGGCAAGCGCATGGAGTTCAAGGCTGCGAACGGCTCTTACTTCTGGTCGAACGGATATGCGTGGGGACGCTGTACCATCGCGGATGAACGCATCACGGTGGATGTTCAACACGGGGTTCTGGAGCTGAAAACCTTTCAGCTTGTGGACGTCGGCGGTAAGGAGTGGGAGCACGTACAGCGGATCGAGGAGAACGGCCGCGTGAGTTTTGCGGTTGGCGCACAATGAATGTTTTAACGGTTGAGGCGCGTAACAGCGAAAAGGAGATGACAGCGATGAAAAAGAATCAGGTAAAGAAGTCTGACTGTTCGAAGAGCTGCACATGCCGGGGCGGAATAGACCGGCGTGATTTTTTGCGCCTTGCGGGCGCCGGATCTCTGGCGCTGCTGGCCGCTAAACTGCCGGTGACGGCAGGCCCGTTTGAGGCTGCTGATTTTGAGAAGCTGGTCCCTTCCGACAAGAAGCTGAGCCCCGAGTGGGTGAAAAGCCTTTTTGAGCGGGGCGTGCCGAAGGTGTACACGGGTGATTCGCTGAAGTATATCGGCATGCCGGTCGGCGGACTCTGTTCGGGGCAGGTGTATCTTGGAGGCGACGGCACGCTATGGCATTGGGATATCTTCAATAAGCATGTGGCCACTTTTGACGGCCACTATGTCAAGCCCATGAATCCCGAGTCTCCGCTCGTGCAGGGGTTTGCCATCAAGGTGACCGCGAACGGGAAGTCGGAAATACGCCCGCTGAACAAAGACGGCTTTAAGGACATACGCTTTCGGGGAGAGTACCCGATAGGGATGGTCGAATACGGCGCCGAACCGGTTTCTGTCTCGCTGGAGGCGTTTTCGCCGTTCGTCCCCCTTTCTGTGGATGAGTCAAGCCTGCCCGCGACGGTCATGCGTTTTACGGTAAAGAACAATTCCAGCGAGACGTATGAGGCGGAGCTGTTCGGCTGGCTGGAAAATGCCGTTTGCATCAACAACCGCCAGCATGAAGGAAAGCGCCGGAACCGGATCGTTCATGGCAAGCGGCACACCTTCCTGGAGTGCAGTGCGGAGAAGGCAAGCCCTGTGGAGGACTCGGCGCCGAAGCAGCCGGACCTTGTTTTTGAAGATTGGAGCAAGGAGACCTATGCCGGCTGGACGGTGGAAGGCACGGCCTTTGGGACCGGCCCGGTCAAGAAGTCGGCCGTGCCCAGCTACCAGGGGGATGTCGGGGGCGATACCGAGCGCGTGGTGAACTCGCACGCGACCGCGCCCGGGGGGGATGTCGGCACCAAGGACGGGGCCACGGGAAAGCTCACCAGCGCGAAGTTTACCGTCTCGCGCAAGTACATCAACGTCTGGATCGGCGGCGGCGCGAACAAGGATGTGTCGTGCCTGAACGTGGTTGTGGACGGCAAGGCGGTCCGCTCGGTGTCGGGCAAAAACGACAACAGGATGACCCTGCAGGTTCTGGACGTGAAAGACCTCAAAGGCAAGGAGGCGGCGATCCAGATCGTTGACGGCCAGACCGGCAGTTGGGGCAATGTCGGGGTGGGACGGATCACGTTCAGTGACAAGCAGCCGGCGGGCGAGCCGCTGGAAAAAATGCCGGATTACGGAACGATGGGGCTGGCGCTGGTGGGCGATTCCGCCGAGTACACGGTTGCAGATGCCGGGAGCAACGGGCACGGCGACAAGGCCGGCGCCGAGGCGTCTTCGCCGCTGCAGGACAGGCTGGTCGGCGCGATCGGGCGCAAGCTGAAGATCAAAGGCGGGAAGTCGGCGGTGGTCACGTTTGTCGTAGCCTGGAATTTTCCCAACCTCAGGCAGCCCGGGCCGGGCCGCTATTATGCAACGAAGTTCGCGACGGCCGCAGCGGTGGCCGGCTATGTCGCGGAGAATTTCGAGAAGCTCTACTCGCAGACGAAGCTGTGGCGTGACACCTGGTACGACTCCACCTTGCCCTACTGGTTCTTGGATCGGACGTTTGCCAACACGTCGATCCTGGCGACCTCGACGGCCTTCAGGTTTGCGAACGGGGTATTCTGGGGCTGGGAAGGCGTGGGCTGCTGTGCGGGGACCTGCACGCACGTGTGGCATTACGAACAGACCATGGGCCGCCTGTTCCCTGAGCTGGACATCGTGCTGCGCGAGAAGACCGACTTGAACCCGGCTGTCGCGTTTCATCCGGACGGCTCGATCGGCTACCGCGGGACGGGCGGGTTCGCGGTTGACGGGCAGGCCGGAATCATCCTGCGGTGCCTGCGCGATCATCAGGTGTCGCCTGACGGCGCGTTCCTGAAGCGCAACTGGCCGCAGATCAAGAAGGCCCTTGAGTGGATGATCGAGCAGGACGGGACGGGTGACGGCATTCTCAAGAAGAACCAGCACAACACGCTGGATGCCGAATGGCATGGCGCGGTGGCGTGGCTGAGCGGGCTCTATCTCGCGGCCCTTCGTGCGGGCGAGGAGATGGCCGGTGAAATGGGGGATGACGGGTTCGCCAAGAAATGCCGCGGCATTGTGGAGGCCGGCCGCAAGAACCTGGTGGAGAAGTTGTGGAACGGGGAATACTTCATCCAGGTGGGCGATCCCTCCACCAAGAACACGGTGGGGTCATACGACGGGTGCGAGATTGACCAGGTTCTGGGCCAGAGCTGGGCCTATCAGGTCGGGCTCGGCCAGGTTCTGCCGCAGGAGCAGACGCGGCAGGCGCTGCAGTCGCTGTGGAAATACAACTTCACGCCAGATGTGGGGCCGTACCGCACGAAGTATCAGCCGGGCCGGTGGTATGCGGTGGCGGGCGAGGCCGGCACGCTCATGTGCAGTTGGCCGAAGGGAGACGCGAAGCGGGTCACGACCGGCTACGACTACTATTTTAACGAGTGCATGAACGGGTTTGAACACCAGGTGGCGGGTCACATGATCTGGGAGAACATGCTCCTCGAGGGGCTTGCGGTGGAGCGGGCGGTGCATGACCGTTACGACGGGGCGCGGCGCAACCCGTGGAACGAGGTCGAGTGCGGCGATCACTATGCGCGGTCGATGGCAAGCTATGGCGTGTTTCTGGCGGCGTGCGGCTTCGAGTATCACGGGCCGAAGGGCGCGATCGCTTTCGCGCCGAGGCTGACGCCGGAGAACTTCAAGTCGGCCTTTACCGCGGCGGAAGGGTGGGGAACGTATGAACAGAGAATACAGAAGTCAGAAGTCAGAAGTCAGATTACTGTGAAGTGCGGGGGTCTGAGGGTGAAGACGATTTCGTTGGCTTTGCCGAAGGATGTTAAGCCGGGGAGCGCAACGGTTCAGGTGAAGGGCAAGGCGGTGGACTGCACCTTGTCAATCAAGGACGGCAAAGCGGTCATTGCGCTGGCGGCAGACCGTGTCATCAAGGCGGGAGAGTCGCTGGAGGCGGTTGTCAGCTAAGGCCGGACTGTCAGATCAAGGAGTCAACATGATGAATACGTGCTCGTCATCTCGGATTCGCGCCTTCGAACGCGCAACCTGCCTGGCGGTGCTCGCCTTCTGCCAGCCGCTGCTGGCTGCGGAGTTTTTTGTCGCTCCCGATGGAAGTGACAAAAACACGGGGTCCAAACGAACGCCGTTTGCAACACTGGAAGCCGCGCGCGACGCGGTCCGCAAGAGCATTGCCAACGGCATGAAGGAAGATGTGGTCGTGCATATCGGGGCGGGCAATTACTTCATCGAGAAGCCGGTCGAGTTTGACGACCGGGACAGCGGCCGTGACGGCCGCACGATCACCTACCAGGGCGCGCCCGGGTTAGCGACCCGCATCTATGGCGGGAGGCGCATCACCCAATGGAAGATAGGGAACGGCCAGGAAGTGGAGGCCGAGGTGCCGGATCTCCAGCAGCATTTCATGCTCTATGAGAATGAGACGTCGGCAAACGGAGGGATCTTTCATGTGTTTCAGGATGTGCCGGAGGGGAACTGGCGGCGGGAAGGCACCCGGCTGATCTATCATCCGCGTGCTCGTCCCATCGAGAAGCAGGTGGTGGTGCTGGGTACGGCCAAGGATGTGTTCTTGATCAAAGGCCGCTCGATGCAGCAAATCGCCGGGAACCTCGTTTTCGACGGTCTATATATGATCGGTTCGGATTTCGCTCCGGAGTGGAAGAAGGGTGACTCGTACGCCAGCAACTGGGATGGCGAATACGATGGTCGGCCGTGGAACGGCAAGACGCTCGGCGACTCGGTCATCGCGCCGGACATGCGCCACGGCCAGTTCTACATCGAAAACGCCCGCAAAGTCACGGTCCGCAACAGCAAGCTCTATGGCTCAGGTTTTATGGGTGTCATGTTCAACCGCTGGGCGCAGGAGTGCCTGGTTGAAAACAACTGGATTGAACTTGCGGGATGCAACGGGCTTTTCTTTATGGGCTGGGAATGTGGCCGCGGCCCGTTTAAGACGGTTGCCGAATCGTACGTCAACAAAAAGCACGTCGTGCGCAATAACGTATTCCACGATATCGGACGGTTCTCCAATTACGGGGCGGGGATGTATTTCAACTTCAGCGGCGACAATCTGGTGGAGCACAATGTGTTTCACGGGATCACCCACTACGGAGTGACGCTGAAAGGCTGGCGCCCCATGATCATCAACATCCTCTACAAATATGCCTTGCTTCCGGATGCGGAGCGCAAGCCTGACCAGGAGAAGATCTTTGACGCGCAGGATGTGAAGTTCTACGACGGGTATGTCGTGACCGAGGCCAATCAGGGCGCGGAACTGCTGCATTCGCGGAACAACATCATCCGCTACAATGATTTTTCACAGATTGCCCGGTGGGGCGACGACATGGGGATGATTTCCATGTGGGGGGCCGGAACCGGAAACGTCTGGGAGTACAACGCCTGCCACGATGGCGTCAACACCTCGGGCTGGGAGCATTGGCTGCACGTGCTGTTCAATGACGACGGCTCCCACCAGGCCTCCGTGCGCGGGAACATCATTTACTGGATCGCCGGCGGCGGACGGTCACGCGCCATCATGTGCAAAGGCAACGAGCAACTGAACCTCTACAACATCATTGCCGATTGCGACCTGAGCGCGGCGGCGACCATTGCGCCCTTTGTTGAAGCCTCCCACGACATGGTTTGGTCGCACAACGTCGTCGCGGCCCAGATCGGCGCGCTGTATGAAGGGGGCATCGGAACCCAGATGGCCGAAGGGAAGCCCCGTCCGATTCTCAAGGCGGCGGAAAAGAACGTCTATTTTTATCAGCCTCTGGATCGGGCCGAAGCGGTCGGGCCGGGCACGCAAAACATCAAGAACCAAGTGGCGGGCCGCAATCAGGCGGGCGGGGTCGACGGGGACTCGGTTTACGCCGACCCGCTGTTCGACAGCAAGCGCCCCTGGTGGGATGTGCAGTATACCGACTACCTCCTGAAACCGGAGTCGCCGGCGCTCAAGATGGGATTCAAGCAAACCGACATGACCCAGATCGGGCTTCAGAAAGGCTATCCCTTCGATCTCAAGAAGATTCTCGGTCACTCGGCCAGTGACATCCGGTTGGCTGCGGACTTCTCCCGCATCTTTAAAATCCGCATCACCAATCAGCAGATTCGGTCGCGGTACGGATCGCCTTGCGACAAAGGGTCCTGGGTTCGCTACAACGATGTGGATTTCGGTGACGGAAAAAACACGCAGTTCAAGGCACGCGTGGAATGGGTGGCTCCGAAGCAGACCTTTGTGAAAGAGGTGAACGGGAAGAAGTTCACTGCCGTCGAACTGGGCGACGTCTGGCGTCCGCATCCATACTGGGAGGTGAGCCCGGTTTACAAGGTGCAGGGCAAGAAGGGGCCCGAGCTCTTTGATGTGGCGTTCGCCCCTGAGCAAAATCCCGAAGCGGTGAAATGGAAAACCGTTATCGAGCCGCTCAAGAGCCGCATGACGGTGGAATACCCGTTGGGGGTCATGAACCTTGACGTGGCCAACGGCGAGGGGAATGCCAACTGCGCGGCTTACATGCGTTCGAGCCTGTTCGCCAAGGGAGGGGGGCAAACGGACCTCGAAATCCGCGGCAATCACGGGGTCAAGCTGTGGGTGAACGGCAAACAGGTGTTCTCTCAGCTCGGCGGCGTGAATGAGAGCAAACGTGTGGTGGTTCAGTTCAAGCAGGGTTGGAACGAGATGATGATGAAAGTGGTGCAGGACGATCAGCCGTGGAAGCCGACCGAAGGACGCGGAAACTTCTGGGCCACCGTGAACATCTACTACGCCGCGCTGGGCTGCGCCTACATCGTGCCGGGCTACGGCGCCAAAGAGATCTTCGTTGATCCCAGCAAAGAAACGGCGATCGACGTCCGTCTGGATTCTCCCGAAGGGAAACGGATCGGCGACCTGAAGTTTAAAGAAACCGCCTGCAAGGTCGAAAAGACCGTCGGCCGCCACAACCTTTTTTTTGTGTTTCCCAACGAGAATGTTCAGGCTGTGGATTGGTTCCGGTTCGAATAGGCGTTGTTAGAAAAGGCGGGGTTAAACACAGGTGAGGAAAACGTTGCTGTGAATAAAGAGCAGACATTTGTTGAAGGAGGGGCGTGCCGTCGGCGCCGCAAGGGAAGGTCTTGGCGAAACGTGGCACTCATGACGTGCGGGGTGGGTGCGTTTCTGTCGATGACGTCGAGGATGCCGGCCCTGGCGGCGGCTTACGGGGTCGAGCCGTCCGCCTCCACGAACAAGGAGTTCGTTGCAGTCACGACCGCTGCTGACGTTGAGGCTTATGCGAAGTATCTGCGCGAGACCAAGGGGATCGTGGACATCAGGACCCTTCACAAGTCGGGCACGGGGCCGGTTTATCTGGATGTGGCGATTGTGTCGGCGGGCTTCAAGGCGGATCAGATGGGTGACTTTCACGAAGCCTGCGAGCGTTGCGTGAAGGGCCTTTTGTCCTGCCAGCCCTGGGCCCGCTATCGGAGTCTGGTCAATATCCATGCCGTGTTTGTGGGAGATGAGAGCGTGGATTCGACGCGGCTCAAGGTGCATGGATACAAGGGAAACGTCTTGGGGTGCGACCCCGCGCTGGCGGTGGAGTATGCGCGGTATGCGGCCCCTGCGGCGGCGACCGTGGTGATGCACAATTCCGGCTTTTCCACCGCCGCGAACGACACGTGGGGAGTGGACGTGATCAACAAGAGCGATGTCGGGGCGGCCATTCACGAGTTGGGTCACGGTTTTGCCGGGCTGGGGGATGAGTATATTCAGATCAACGGCCCCTTTGACGGTGACGCGAAAGACTTGGAGGAGACGACCGTCGATGTCACCGCGTATGAGAATCCCAGACTTTGCAAGTGGCACTACTGGGTGGAGCCGGAGTGGCCCGGTATATTCGGGCCCTTGCCGCTTCCCAAAGGGGTGAAAGTAGCCAACTGTGAGGGTGCCGGATGGATACGGGGAATTTATCGGCCTGAAAAAACCTGCATGATGCGCTGCGACGGCCCTTTTTGCGTGGTGTGCGCCGAAGCCTTGGAGGCCAACTTCTTCCGTTATGCCGAGCTGTTCCAGACGGTTGAACCGGGTGTCGGTGAGAGTGTGCTCTGGCAAGGCGAGTCGGTTGATTTCCGCCTCCGCGCCATGGACTTGCTGCGACAGCCGCCGGAGTGGTTGAAGTCACGTTTGAGTTTGTATCTCGATGGAGAGCGTGTCGCCTCTTCCGAACGTGGAGAGGTCGCGTATCAGCTTCGCAGTTTGACGTCGAGCCCCGGCACCCACCAGTTGGGGGCCAATCTGAATGTGCAGAGTGCCTTCGTCAGGCGTGATTTCGGTTTCATGTCCGGCAGCAGGTGTTGGCGCGTGACGGTACTTCCTTACAAGAAACCCGAGCTGGTCTTACAAGCGCGGGTATCGGTTCCGGCGGGCGGCGCGCTGGATGTCCCCGTCAAGATCAAACACGTCAAGCCCGAGCTTTTCAGCCTGACCATGAGGCACGCGCCGGCGGGGGCTTCCTTTGAGAAGGGACGCTTCAAGTGGAAGCCGACCGGCCAGACAGGTTCATGGCGGGTTGATTTTTCCGCGTTGGATGCACAGCAGCACGGGGTCACCGCATCCATGGAGATTGCGTTCGAGCGTGCGGATCCGGGTGCCGCCGCGCTGGAGGTGCCGACGCTTGAGCCGGTCGCCGCCGTGACGGGGCAGCCGGTCGCCTTGCGGTTGCAGGCCAGTGCAAAGGATGGCGGGCACCTTCTTTTCGGACCTGTCGCGGCCTTGGACGGTGTCATTCTTGATCGTTACACCGGAGAGCTGTCTTGGACACCGCAGACCGCTCAAGCCGGACCGCAGCGGATGCGGTTTCGCGTGAAGAACGGACTTGCCCAGCGCGAGGCCGAGGTGGTGTTCTGGGTGCGCCGGGACGCCACACCCTCGCCGGTGTCCTTTTGCAATCAATACCGACCGCAGATGGTGGCGGCTTTGGAGCAACTCAAACAAGGCCCGCTGCTTTACCGGCGACTGTTTGAAACCCTGCGGCTGATGCGGGACCGTTACGCGCCGGTTCATCAACCCGCTTTGGCCGCGGCGCAGGCGCTGTATCCGGAGCTTGTGCCCAAATTGCGCGACAACTGTCTCGAAGAGTTGAATCTGCATGCCTGGGAGTTCGCCAACAAACCTGCGGTCCTGAAATGGATGCGGGAGATTGCCATGGGAGAGAAAACGGAACAGGCCGGGCTCCTGATCAAGAGACTGGAGCAGATCAACAGTTACAACGTCAGACGTGTGCAAGAGGCGGCCGACGATGACCGCCGGCGCGCCAAGGAGCGTAGCGAGGCGCTGGTTGGCGTGGTCAACCCCTGGCAGATGTCCAAGGTGTACGCGGACGGCAACAAAAACTGCCGGGAGCTTGTGGCTTGCGTGTTTCCTCCCGAAAAAGGGCCTGCTCCCGACGCCGAATGGATCACAGCGGGAACGTTCCCGGACGGGACGCTCAACATCAAGAATGCGCTCGATAAGGCCAAGGTCCAGGGGCAGCGCGAAAACTGTGCCGTGTATCTCCGCGCGACCTTGGAAATGCCAATCTCGACTGAGGCGCGACTGGAACTGGGTTCCGATGACGGCATCAAGGTTTGGCTCAACGGCAAGGAAGTGTTCGCCAATCCGACAGATCGGCCCTTGGTGATGGGGCAGGACAAGGTGACGGTCCGCCTCGACAGGGGACTCAACACACTCCTGATGAAGATCACCCAGGGCGGGTCGAATTGGGAGGCCTATGCGCGGGTCCGGGCAAAGGACGGATCCGGAATCCCGCAGCTCAAGATCGGCCTGCCCCGGTAGGCGCTGAGGGCCCGTGCCGAAGCTGCACAAGGGCCGAAAACAAGAAAACCAGAGAGGCGCTGAAGAGAGCATGAAAGCAGGGCCAGCAGCCCTCCGGATGATGCGAAAGGTAAAAAAATTATGGACTTCCCCAATCAACAGGCGACGGACCGCCGCGCATCGGCGGTGGGCGTGACAGATACCTTCGACATGCGCGAGCATCTCACGCCGCGGCGGCTGACGCTGGCGATGTGGGATCAGGCGTTCGTCTTGCGGCATGCGCCGGGCGGTAGTTTCGCGGACTTTGACCGCGTGCTGGACGAGACCGTCGAGCGCGGGTACAACACCGTGCGGCTCGACCCGATGCCGCAGTGGATTGATTTGAGCAGACCGGAGCGCGTTTTGAAATGGCCTGACCCGAAGATGCCGCTGATGCCGTGGTGCTGGAACACAGGGGTCGAAGGTCCGGTCGGCGAGTGGATCATCGCGTTCATGGAAAAACTGCTTGCCCGTCCGTTCCTGAACTACACGCTGAGCGGCTGGTGGTTCTGCAACGTGCCGCCCGCCATGAGCCAGATGGGTCCGCCTGTGTTGCGCCTGCCCCGGACGCATGAGGAAGGCGCGGAAATGTGGATTGGGCTGCTGCGCGAGTGGAAGCAGCGGTTCGGTTTTGACCGGCTTGTCTATCTGGACCTCGCGAACGAAGTGCCGTTTTTCTTTCCCGGTTTCCGGGAGCGGCTCAAAGACGCGACCGGCGCCGATTGGGACGCGCCCGTGCTGTCGGCGGCGCAGATCCAGTTTGTTGCGGCCGAGCTGAACGGTGCGCTGAAGCTGCTGCGGCGCGAGTTTCCCGAGTTGCGCTACACCTGTTCGATCCATGGCGACCTGCGCTGGCTGGACATCCCGGTGGAGTTCGACTGTCTCGACGTGCATTTCTACGCCGACGCCGACCCCCGCTGGGCGGATCGGACGAAGTTCCAGGAGTTCATCAAGGACGGCCTGTTCACCAACGGCGCATGGCATGCGGAGCTTTCCAAGCGGTGCGGCGCGACGCGCGATGCCATCGCCCCGATCTTGCGTGCCAGGCAGCGTTACAAGCTGGCGCAATTCGCCGCGTGGGCCCGGCAGCGCGGGGCGCCCTTGACGACCAGCGAGTCGTGGGCGTCATGGTTTTATTATGACACGCCGGAGCTGGATTGGGGCTGGCTGCTGGAGTGGGCGGGCTGGTCGGTCGATGATGCCATTGATCACGGGATGTGGGGCTGGACCCCGCACAACTATGTGCAGCCTCAGTTCGCCAACTGGCAGGATGTGAAGTGGCACCAGAAGCTGACCCAGCGCTTCTTGAAGAGTTAGGCAACCGGAAGGAACGGCAGCATGACTCCAATTATTGAGAAGGAAAGCGCGGATGAGGCTGAGCATCCTCATGTCGACGTTCCCACCAAGAAGCGATTCCTGTGGGGCATGGGAGGTTTCGCCGATATCCTGGTTATTCAGGGTGTCGGCGCGAGCGTGTCGACGATCTACACCAATGCGCTGGGGATCAATGCGGCCTTGGTTGGCCTCGCCTGTGCCATTCCCCGTTTCCTGGATTTCGTCACCGATCCGTTGATCGGGCACCTTTCCGACAATACCCGTTCACGGTGGGGCCGGCGCCGCCCCTGGATGCTGCTGGGCCTCATCGTCAGCGCGGTGCTGGGCGTGTTGCTGTGGCATCCGCCCGCGTCAACCAGCGCGCCGGCCCCGGAAGGGTTCCTGCCGTTGGTGGGATACTGCTTACAGAACCCTGTCTTCTGGTATCTTTCAGTGATGATGACCTTGCTGTATTCGGTGGGCTATGCGTCATTCAGCATCACGCATGCTGCGATGGGTTACGAGATGAGCACCGACTACAACGAGCGCACCCACCTTTTCAAGTGGAGGCTCAGCGCCTGTGCGCTGGCCGGCTTTGTGACGCCGTGGGTTTTGCCCCTGGCTGTGCAACTCGAGGGGGATGCTTCGCAGCAGTTACGCGGCTCGCAGGGCATACTCACCGTCAGTTATGTCATTGGCGCGCTGATCCTGCTGGTCGGACTGCCTTCGGTGCTGTTTTGCCGCGAGAAGGTCTTCGAGCATAAATACGAAGAGAAAGTCAGCTTCCTGAGCGCCGTTCGGCTCACGCTAGGCAACAGGCCGTTCTGGCTGTTGGTGGCCAGCAATTTCATATCGAAGTTCCTCATGTGCCTGACCGGCATCTTCTTCTACTATATTTTCGTTTATCATATCGCCGCTGGCGACCAGAAGGCCGGGCCCCTCTATCAGGCCGTGTTCTTCCTCTCCATCAATGTCGCGAACCTGCTGGCCATGGCGCCGGTCGCGGCGCTGACCGAACGGGTCGGCAAAAAGCCCTCCTTGCTCATCATGCTGATGATGAGCGCAGTGGCTTATGCCACATGCTGGTTCACTCTGAGCAACGCGCCCGGCGCATTCCTGAACCTGCCGCTGCCGTGGGGCGCCCCGGGCAATGCGCTCGCGCTGCAATGGCCCTGCCTGCTCACCGGGCTGCTCATCGGGATATTCACCAACACGATGCCGATGATTCAGAACTCGATGATCGCCGATGTCTGCGACCTCGACGAATTGACATCCGGCCATCGCCGCGAGGCATTTTACGGCGCGGTGTTTGTGACCACCGACAAGATCGCGATCGCCGTTTCCCTGGCCTTCCAAGGCTTTATGCTGGTCTACTCCGGGTTCAACAGCAAGCTCGAGATGCAGACGGCGGCGACGATTCAGTTCTGGCTGTTGGCGCTGATCGTCACCCAGCCGATCGGCTGCCTGATCGGGCTCTTCTCGATTTTCCTGTATCCGCTCACACGCGAGCGCTGCCATGCAATCCGCGCCGAGCTAAGCGCCCGGAAGGAAGCCCGTGCATGACGCAGGCCAGAACAGATAGTCGGTATCGTGATCCCAAGCTGCCGCCCGGGCAGCGTGCAGAAATCCTCGTGGCGCAGATGACCCTGCGCGAGAAGATCGCGCAGATGCTCCACCGGGCGCCGCCGATACCCCGTCTTGACGTGCCGGCTTACAACTGGTGGAATGAATGCCTGCACGGGGTCGGACGCGCCGGCAGGGCGACCGTGTTCCCGCAGGCCATCGGGCTGGCGGCGACCTTCAACGTGCCGCTGGTCAGACGGATCGCCGCCGCTGTTTCCGATGAGGCGCGCGCCAAGCATCATCAGGCGCTCCGGCAGGGCAACCGGAGCATGTACCTCGGGCTGACCTACTGGACGCCGAACATCAACATCTTCCGCGATCCGCGCTGGGGGAGGGGCCAGGAAACCTACGGCGAATGTCCGTTCCTGACGGCCCGGATGGGCGTGGCGTTCGTGAAAGGATTGCAGGGGAAGCATCCCCGGTATCTTAAGCTGGTCGCGACGCCGAAACATTTCGCGGTGCACAGCGGCCCGGAGCCTTTGCGCCACGGTTTCAACGCGGTCGTGAGCGCCCGCGACTTGCGCGAAACCTATCTGCCCGCTTTCCAGGCGTGTGTGCAGGAAGGCGGCGCGTGGTCGGTGATGGGCGCCTACAACCGCACCAACGGCGAGCCTTGCTGCGGCAGCGCCACGCTGCTCCAGAAGATTCTTCGCGAAGAGTGGGGCTTCCCGGGTTATGTCGTCAGCGACTGTTGGGCGATCAAAGATTTCCACGAGGCGCACAAGGCCACGGCGACGCCCGAAGAATCCGTGGCGCTGGCGGTGAAAAACGGTTGCGACTTAAACTGCGGCGACATTTATCCGCGTTTGCTGGAGGCGGTGAAGCAAGGGTTGGTGCGCGAAGACGAAATCTCGCGTTCGGTGGAACGCCTTTTCACGGCGCGGTTCAAGCTGGGGATGTTCGACCCGGAGAAAAGTGTTCCGTGGTCGAAACTCCCGCCGAAAATCGTGAATGGTCCACAGCACCGGAAGCTCGCACGTCGTGCGGCTCAGGAGTCCATTGTGCTGCTGAAAAACGCGGACAATCTGTTGCCGCTAAAAAAAGACACCCACTCGATTTTGGTGGTGGGGCCGATTGCGTGTGCGATGGATGTGTTGCTGGGGAACTATAATGGCTTGGCACCTCGACTCACGACGCTACTGGAGGGCATTGCCGGTGCTGTGTCGGCGGGGTCGAAGGTGCAGTGGTGCTTCGGGAAGGGCATGGCCGACTTAGATTGGCATTTGAGTGGCGCGGATGTTGTTGTCGCATGCCTCGGTTTCACGCCGGAGATGGAGGGTGAGGAAATCGGGGATGTCGGCGTGCAAGGCGAAGGCGGGGGCGACCGTCTGTCGATCGGGTTGCCGGGCAGGCAATTGGAAGTTCTCCAGAACATACAAGCCAGCGGCAAGCCCGTGGTGATGGTGCTGACGGGCGGCAGTCCGATCGAGTTGAACTGGGCGAAGGCGAACATTCCGGCAATCCTGATGGTGTGGTACCCCGGCGAAGCGGGAGGGCAGGCAGTGGCCGATGTGCTGTTCGGCGATTACAACCCGGCCGGCCGTTTGCCGGTGACGTTCATCCAATCCCTTGAGGACATTCCGCCGTTCACCGACTACAGCATGCGGGGGCGGACGTACCGGTTCATGGAGAAAGAGCCGCTTTATCCGTTTGGTTACGGCTTGAGCTACACGACGTTCAAATATTCGAATCTGCGCGTCAGCGGGTTGAAAATGAGCGTGGCAGTGAAAAACACGGGCTCGCGCGACGGCGACGAAGTGGTGCAGGTGTACATCAGCTATCCGCCGACAAACGTGCCGGCTCCGCTTCGGCAGCTGGCGGGTTTTCAGCGGATTCATGTGCGCAGGGGGCAGAAGAAGACCGTCACGTTCCAACTGAAGCGCGAGCAATTTGCCGCTTACGACGACAACGGAAAAGCGTTTGTTCCGTCCGGAGAATTTACTGTTCACATCGCCGGCGGACAAACAGGCGGACTTTCTGCCCACATCCTGATGTAACGGGCAAGGAGACAAGAAATTGAACGCATACGATATTACTTTTTTGGGGCACATGTGTTACGACGAGATCACCCCTTACCAGGTCCAGACGATTGTCGCTCCCGGCAGCGCGGTGCTCTGTGGCGCGCTGGCGGCGGCCCGGACAGGCAAGCGGGTAGCGGCGGTTGTCAAGATGGCGCAGGCCGACGAGGCGATCCTGCAGCCGATGCGCGATGCCGGCATTGACACGTATCTCATCCCCGCGGCCGAGACGACCTATTCGGTTGTCATTCATCCGGTGCCGGATGTGGATGTGCGCAGGTTGATTCTGAAGAAGAGCGCGGGGCTCATCCGCACCTGCGAGGTTCCGCCGCTCGACACCCGCTGCCTGCACCTGGCCGGCATCTCCGACACCGAGTTCGACCTGGACCTGATTGTCGGTCTCGCCGCGCGCGGCTACGCGCTTTCGGCGGACATGCAAAGCTTCGTGCGTCAGGTCGACCCTGCCACGCGCGAGATCGCTTTCCGGGATGTTCCGAACAAACAGGACATCGTGCGGCACCTTGGAAAGGTCAAGCTGGACGCGGTTGAGGCCAAGGTGCTGACCGGCACAGGTGACATGGGGCTGGCGGCGCAGTTATTCGAGCAGTGGGGCTGTCCGGAAACCGTGATCACCCGCGCTGACGGCGTTCTGGCGCATGTTACCGGCAAGACGTATTTCGCGCCGTTCTCCAATCGTAACCTGACGGGAAGGACCGGACGCGGGGACACCACCTTCGCGGCCTACCTTGCACGCAGGCTGGACTACGGGGTGGCTGAGTCACTCACGTTTGCGGCCGCGCTGGTCTCGCTCAAGATGGAGAAGCCCGGGCCGTTCTCCGGCACCCTGGAAGACGTCCTCGTCCGGATGAAGGAAAGACATTCTACCTAATGCGGGCGGAGCCTGCAACCCTCACCCCGGCCCTCTCCCAGAGGGCGAGGGAGGGGGAAACAACTTGTTTTTTATCGCGGTTTCTAGGCCGTAAGGCACCAAAGCAGCGTGAAGGAACAAAAAGTATGGCATCGAAAATCGCGGACCGTTATCTAACTGTTGATCCGTGGCAGGTGATCGAGGAAGGGTTTGATCCTGCGCGCGGCAGGCTTTCCGAGTCGATGTTCAGCTTGGCCAATGAATTCATGGGCGTGCGCGGCTACTTCGATGAAGGTTACAGCGGCGACCGGTTGCAGGGAAGTTACTTCAACAACCTGTACGAGGTGATGCAGGTGGATCACCCGCAACTGTTCAAGGGGATCGTGACGCGCACCTGTTTCGGCGTGAACTCGGTGGATTGGCTGTATACGCGGATCAGCGTGGACGGGGAGCTGCTTGACCTGGCCCGCGCGAACGTAAGCGGCTTCGCGCGCCGGCTGGACATGCGGACCGGTACGCTGACGCGCGAGTTTGTCTGGACAACCGCCAAAGGCAAGGAACTCAAGCTCACCTTTGTGCGGATTCTCAGCATGGTGCGGCCGCAGTCCGGGTATCAGCGGATCCTGTTCGAGCCCCTCAACTTTTCCGGCAAGGTCAAGGTCCTTTCGGGGCTTGATTACTCGATACGCCATGAGATTGCCGGCGGCTGGAAGCAAACTGAGGCAACCGGCGCCGGGTCGCTGGAGGCCGGCAAGAACTTCTGGACGTGCCCGCGTGCCGAGCATAAGGGCCGCCGGGTATCCATGCTGGGAAAAACCATCAACAGCGGCCATTACTTGTTCTCCAGCTTTGATCTGGAGAGCAGTGCGGACATCGAGCCGAAGCTCATTCAAACAGACAAGCAAATCGGCCTTGCGTTCAGCCTCGCCGTCATCAAGGGGGAGGTTGCCCGGCTTGACAAGCGCGTGGGCATGCACTGGGAGTTGACGGAAGACGCCATGGGTGTCTGGACGCGCGGCATGAAGGTCGCAAAAAATGCGGCGGCCTTATCCTTCGAGGCTGCCTGGGCCGAGCAGTGCGCGTTCTGGCGCCAGGCCTGGGAGAACATCGACATACGCATTGATGGCGATGCCGAGAGCCAGCAGGGCATCCGCTTTTCGATCTTCAACCTGCATCAGACCTATCATGGCTATGATCCCGCGCTCAACATCCCTTGCAAGGGGCTGACGGCCGAAGTCTATTACGGCGAGGTCTTCTGGGATACCGAGACCTATTGCCTTCCGTACTACCTGTTCAACAACCCCAAGGCCGCCCGCAATCTGCTGCTCTACCGGCACAAATATCTGCCTCAGGCGTGCGCGCGCGCCCAGGAGCTGGGACTTGAAGGCGCACGGTATCCCATGTGTACGCTGGACGGAACCGAAAGCTGCGCGACCTGGCAGCACGGCGATTTTGAGATTCATGTCAGCGTGGCGGTGGCCTATGCCATCTGGCACTACGTCAAAGTCTGCGCCGACACCGACTTCCTCTACAGGGAAGGAATCGAGATGTTGCTGCAGATCTGCCGCTTCTATGCCGCGCATGGCGAATACAGTCCGCGCAACGGTGATTTCTGCCTCTACGGCGTCATGGGGCCTGACGAGTATCACATGAACGTCAACAACAACTGTTACACCAATGTGATGGTCAAGAAGACGTTCGAGTATACGCTGTCTGTGGCCGAAGAGATGAAGACGGCCGTGCCGGAACTTTTTGCCAAAGTTGCCGGCAAGGTGGCGCTGAGGAAGAGCGAGCTGAGCGAGTGGCGGCGGATGGCTCTTAAGATGCGCATCCCTTATGACAAGGAGAGCGGCCTCTACGAACAGCACGACGGCTACTTTGACCTGCCCGAGGTGGACGTGAAGCACATCCCGCAGTCTCAGATCCCGATCTACAAGCACTGGCCGTATCTGAAAATATTCCGCTACAACATGATCAAACAGCCGGACGTGCTCCTGTTGCCTTTGTTCTTCAGCCACGACTACACGATCGAGTCCAAGCGCATCAATTACGAGTACTACGAGGCGCGGACCATTCATGAATCCTCGCTCTCGCCGGGTGTGCACTCCATCCTTGCGGCGGAGCTGGGCAAAGGGCAAGAGGCGTGGGATTTCTTCACCTACATGGCCCGGCTGGACCTCGACAACTTCAATCGTAATACGGAGCAGGGCCTGCATGTGACCTCAATGTCCGGCGCCTGGCTGAACATGGTCTGCGGCTGGGGCGGTTTGCGTACGGACGGCAGCCTGTTGTCATTCACCCCGTCGATTCCAAAAAAATGGAAATCGTTCAGTTACCGCCTGTGTTATCGCGGTTCGATTCTGGAAGTCGCCGTTGACAAGAAAGCCGCGCTTTTCCGCGTGGTCAGCGGGGCCGACATCACAATCAAGGTCTATGGAAAAGTGCGAATGGCAACGCCTGCGGGCTTTCAAATGAACCTGCGAAAGTTGCCGCTGCCTTGAGTTGAGCGCGTACCAAACCCAAATGTCCGCCCAGCAGAAAGACGCCATGACTGTCATCACCCAACACACCAGACCCCAGTCCGCGCCGCGGGTTCGAATGATTGTTGCCAGCGTTTTTCCGAGGATCGTCGTACTCTTTGCCGCGATGGTGGCTCTGGGGCGTCCGCTTGGCTGGGCGGCCGAGGTGAAATCCGTCAAGTCGCTGGATGACTGCAATGTTGTATGGGCTTCGCCCAGCACGAATTCGTTTGGCTCGATGCCGCTGGGAAACGGTGATGTCGGTGCAAATGTTTGGGTTGAGCCGAATGGCGATCTCTTGTTTTACATCAGCAAATCGGATGCGTTCGACGGCGGGCATGAGTTGAAAAAACTGGGCCGCATCCGCGTGACGTTCGATCCGCCTTTGGCCGTTTGGCGTGGGGTTACGATACTCAAGTTGGAATATGACCGGCCGGTGGAAGAGTTTGCACGGGCGGCTCCTTCGAAAGGTTCGCTAACTTCAGGCACGAACGAAACGACAGTGGCTTTCGGACACCCTGTGACAATTGAACGGCTCGAGGTTACCATTGACAATCCCGGCCATCGCCGCGGACAGGGCAAGCAACTTGAGCTTCAGGTTCAGCAACCGGAGGGAACATGGCGGACCGTGCATGCGGGACTGGTTTTCGGCAGCATTTACAGCCGGAGTTTCTCACCCGCGAAGGCGCAGAGCGTGCGGCTTAAGATCGATGCGGCGGTGCGGCAGTTCGACCTTTGGGCACCGGAGACGTGATGGGAGAGGATGGATGAGCACAGGCCTGCCGGGGCCGTTGCGGAATGATGCGGGTCAAAAGGAAAAAAAGGGTTCAGGCGAGTTGTTGTTCAAAAGGAGGAGGAGTCAGATGAAAAAGATGCGGGTCATTGCTTGGGTGACGCTGGGTTTTCAATGTATGGCATATTCGGTGTTAGCGTTTGATCCGCTGGCGAACCTCGACCGCTGTAACGTGGTGTGGGATTCTCCAAGCAAGGACGCGGCGGGGTCGATGCCGATCGGGAATGGTGACATCGGGTTGAACGTGTGGGTGGAACCCTCAGGCGATCTGGTTTTCTATATCAGCAAGACCGACGCCTGGGATGAGAACGCTCGGCTGTGCAAGATCGGGCGGGTGCGGGTCAAGTGCGATCCGCCATTGGCTGTGAAGGACGGGTTCCGGCAGGAGCTGAAGCTCCGCGACGGCGTCATTCAGATAGAGGCGGGAAGCCAGAATGCGAAAGCGAGACTGCGGCTGTGGGTCGATGCGGAGCAGCCGATGGTGCGCGTGGAGACGGAATCGGAGGTGCCGCTGAACTGCCGCGCAGAGGTGGAGCTCTGGCGGCTGCGCGAGCGGCCGTTCGGTCCCGAAGACGACTCCCACTCCGGGAACGGGGTGAGCCAGTTGGATTTCAAGCCCACAGTGTTGCCGGACGTGGTCATGAAGTCGCTGGTGCCGGGTGTGGTTTGGTATCACCGCAACACCCGCTCGCTCTATGAGACGACCTTGAAAATGCAGAACCTCGGGGCACTGAAGGGCAAGTTTTCCGATCCGCTGTTGAACCATACCTTCGGCGCGAGCCTGCGTGGCAGCGGGATGGTGCAGGACGGTCCCCAAGCCTTGAAATCCGCAAAGACTGCCAAGCGGCACCAACTGGCCGTGTGTGTGCTGGCGGAGCAAACGGAGTCCGCTGACGCCTGGCTCAAGAACCTCGACCGTTTGGAAAAGGCCGCCTGGGGCTCCAGCTTCGAAAAGGCGCGGCAGGAGACTGCGGCGTGGTGGAAGAAGTTCTGGAATGGAAGCTGGGTGTTTGTCGAAGAGAATCCCGGGGCCACGAAGCCAGAGCTGTCGCCGGTGACCCAGGGGTACCTGCTGCAGCGGTTCATCACGGCCGCCGCCGGCCGGGGCGGCTCGCCGATCAAATTCAACGGCACGATCTTCAACGTGGAAGAGAATCCCGGGGCCTCGCCCGAAACGCGGCTCGGCGATCCGGACTGGCGGCGCTGGGGCGGCAACTACTGGTTCCAGAATACGCGGCTCGTCTACTGGCCGATGCTGGCAGCCGGCAACTTCGAGATGATGCGGCCCTTTTTCCGCATGTTCCAGAAGGCGATGCCCCTGAGTCTCGCCCGCACCAAGACTTACTACACGTTCGACAACGCTGCGGTTTTTCCGGAGACGATGTACTTCTGGGGCCTGCCGAACTTCGGCGACTACGGATTGAGCAACCCGGGCCCGGAAATGGCGAGCACCTACATCCGCCGCCACTGGAATAACGGCATCGAGCTGACGGCGCTCATGCTCGAATATTACAACTACACCCGGGACGAGGACTTCGTCCGCAAGACGCTCGTGCCTGTCGCCGACCCCTTGATCGCGTTTTTCGAGAAGTACTGGCCGAAGCGCGACGCCAGCGGAAAAATCGTGTTCGACCCCTCGCAGGCGCTGGAAACGTTTCAAACTGCCGTCAACCCCCTGCCGGACATTGCGGGCTTGCACTATGTGCTTCCCCGCCTGTTGGCTCTGCCCGAAAAGGCCACAACAGCGGCCCAGCGTGTACGGTGGGAGCGCATCCTCAAACTGCTTCCTCCGGTGCCTATGGCGGACGCGAACGGAAAAAAAGTTTTGGTCCCGGCCGTCTCGCCGGGGGGCAGTTCCAATTTCGAGAACCCGGAATTATATGCCGTGTTCCCCTACAAGCTCTACGGGGTCGGAAGCCCGGATCTTGAGATCGGCCGCGCAAGTTTCGAGCGCCGCGTCCACCGCCAGAACAAAGGCTGGTGCAAGGACAGCATGCAGGCGGCCTGCCTCGGGCTGGGTGATGAGGCGGGGCGCTTGCTGGCGGCCCGGGCCAGGGACATCAATGCGGGTTCGCGCTTCCCGGCCTTCTGGGGGCCGAATTATGACTGGATCCCGGATCAGGACCACGGTATGAACATCCTGAGCACCTTGCAGCTCATGCTGCTCCAGTACGACACGGCTTCGCTCCCTGACGCCGGCGGTTTCAGCGGCAGAAAGATCTACCTGCTGCCGGCCTGGCCGAAAAACTGGAATGTCTCCTTCAAGCTGCATGCGCCCTATAACACCACGGTCGAGGGAGAGGTGCGGAACGGTAAGGTGACCGCGCTGACCGTCACCCCGAAATCCCGTGCCCCCGATGTGGTCAACCGGTTGGCAGAATGAGCGCGTCGCGTGGTGGGGGGAGTATGAGAGCCGTCATGCCGGCAACGTTCAGGGAGGATGGACCTGTGAAAGTGCGACGAGCAATTTTGATGCGGTATGTTCTTGCGTTGTGTCTGGGTTGTGCCCTGATGATGCAGGCTGCTGACGCCGTGATCGTCGTTGACTCGGGTGCGTCCCCGCATGTCCAGTTGGCGGCACGCGAGGTGCGCCGGTACGTGTATCTGCGCACGGGCGAGCTGTTGCCCGTCCTGTCAAAGGCGGATACCCGATTCGACCTGATCCGCGTATGCAAAGACACGAAGCTGAAGGCGCAGGACTATCGCATGAAGACGGAGCCCCGCACAGGCAGCCGCAGAACCCTGACGCTCGCAGGAGGCAGAGATTTGGCTGTGCTGTATGCGGCCTACGATTTTCCCGAGAAGCTAGGTTTGCTATTCTATCTTTATGGTTATGTGT